>JBFKMJ010000005.1:0-19267 GCA_041629915.1 Gallionella sp. | reverse complement strand
GAACTGCTTTGGGAATTGCCTGCAATATTGATTTCCACCTCGCCGACATGATCACCCAGTGCGCACCGCGGATGTGCCTCCCACAGGGGGTCCTCCGCACTGGATTTCCGCAACTCGGCATGCGCCTGAGAAAGCGGCTCGAACGACACGATCCGCCCCTCGTATCCGTACTGGCGTATTCCGGAGGCAAACTGGCCCGCATTGGCACCCACGTCCAGAACCAGATCGATTTCGAATTTTTTCAGCGAGGCAACAATTTGTGTTGTCGCGGTCTGCGCCGCGGAGGGGGGCAGATCTGTCTCAAGCCCAAACACATTCCTCAGAATCGCCTTAATCCATTTCCTGATCATATACATTGCACATCACCTCACATGCAAAAATTAATCACGTAATTCCTGAAGCAACCTGGCACGCAGCGACGCCACGGAATGCGCCTGACGGAATGCATCCATCCCTTCGAGCAATTTGGCATACTCGACGCTCCCGGGTCGCGGCGCCTGCCGCAACAATGCCACAGTCTCGTCACGATCAGCGGGCATCACCATGCCGCATCCGAATTTCCGGACCATTCTGCCGCACCAGCCTTCGTCATAAACAATGACCGGACGATTGACCCGCGCCGCGAGATAAAGCACGGCGCTCTCCATCCGCTTGTCCCACAAGTCATACAGCATCAGCAAGTAATCCTGTCCGGCTGCCCGTTCCAGCATATCGGCTTCAGTCATGAAACAATTAATAAAACCGTCAAACCCGCTCAGGACAGACAATTGCTCACGAGTCCGGGGCATGTTGAATTCACCCGCGACCGTGAGTTTGCCGGGAGCGGCATCGTTCTGAAAAGCGGGAACCAGCCATTCAATTCCCTTGCCCGGACGAATCTGGCCGATGATGCCGAATCTTGTTTGATCGGAAGCTTCAAAAGCATGCTGATACGCAGGACCATCAGGAATCTCCAGGGAAGGCAGGGTGCTGATCTGCCCGGCGGCATCCTTGCAGGCATCAATCCATGCCTGTGCCAATTCCTCGGTGCGCAAATAAAACCTCACCTCCGGGCGTCTCAGAAACCGGCCTATGACAAACCGGGCCCATCGACTTCGCCAACCCTTCCCCTGGCTGGGCCCAAAAAGGTGCAGCACACCCAGTCTCTGCACCGGAAGCCATATCGAGAACAACGGCCAAAGCAGCGCAAGAATATAAAGTGACTCGTCAAAAAATAAAATGCGCTGGTACCTGCGGCCCTTTAATCGCATGCGCAACAATGCCAGCAATGCCCTGATCGTGTTCGAATCACCTACCTGTGTCGTAACTGCATAGCACTCGACCTCACCCCATGCTTTCAATCGCTCCATCGAGTTCAGGAAAGCGCCCGGGTCGTTGCTGCACGACACCAGATAATCCACATGCTCATCCTTGCCGATGGCGGAGGCAAGATTGAGCAGCGATTGCGCCGGATGGCCGATGGCGCAAAACCAGGGTTCAATAATCAGCAGTTTCATTCAGGCGAGTGGGCGGGTTGGCAAATGCCTTGTTCGGCTCGCCTGACAATATGTGTGCCCTATTTGCAAACCGATATACTCCTTATGATAAGGACAGATTCCATCAGGCATGGGTTTGTCCTGGCCGGCCCCATAATTATTTGAAACCGGATGGTGGAAGGCTGTTTGATGGCTCAGCCTTGCCTCTCGGATTGATCATCCTGACAATATCCGGAAACAAATTTCGCAGGGTCACCCTGGTGGAATCAAGCTCATGCAGCAACTCATCCAAATCGTATCCCATAACCCTCAAACGCTCCTCTCCAAGCCAGCGCAAATAACGCCGGCACCACATTTTCCGCAGCGGGTTATTGATTACCGATTTCCATTTCTCCAGAGGGGCAGTGTCGACTTCCCGGTAATTCCCGACACCAGTCGGATCGCCCAACTCCCCGCTGAAACTGACTTGCGAAAAATTTTCAAGCACGTCTGGATCCAATTCCAATCCGAGGTAATTGGAGATTCTGGCCAGCTCATTTTCCGGCGATTGCAAAAAGCGCTCATATTGAACCGCCAGTATTTTATCGTGGTGTGCCTGATACGCATCGATCAGGCGCTCCATTCCGTCAAACAGATCCACCTTGCACATCGACACATCCCACTGACCTCCTGCCCAGGTTTCAACTATTGAAGCAATGATGGCCAATGGGTTGCGCCATAGGCAAATAAATTTGCCGTCCGGAAATATGTCGATGACTTCATCAGCAATCAGCGCATAGCGGGGTGTCTTGTCCAGAAAGTAGCGCGCATCCTTGTTTTTTGCTGCCATCTGGTAAAGCTCGCGCATGGCCGATCCGACCACCGACAAGTAATCCTTTCTCCCGTTGGGAAGCTCCAGAATAAAATCATTCAATGCAAAACTAGCCCAGTAGTGGGAATACTCAGCACTGGCCCCCTGCTCCCTTAACGCATATACAAATGGCAACAACACCCAGGGTTCTGCCACGGATTCGATTTGGCTATCCGCGGCCAACACCCGTTGCAATAACGTAGAACCCGAACGCGGCAAGGAGAAAATGAAAAGCGGTTTCAGCATGGTTATTTTCGTATTGAATGCCTGGCGGATGATTTCAAATAACGTATGCCGATTCCGAGCCACTTTCTCGCGAATCCTCGCGCTTTCCACATGAGATTAATTACATAATTGGCGGCTGCCCGGAATTTCCGGGCAACCTTGACGATTCCCCGATTAGGAACCCTGTCAGCGGGATAACAGGACACAGCCACCCCCGTTGAAATGCTGGCAGTCGATGGGCCATGGACAGCATTCGGGATATCCTGTTTGTACTCAGGAAAGGCATTCAGCAGGAAGCGGTCTTTTTCGCTATATTCCGCCAGCAGGTCTGGTGTCCAGAATTGCATGAAATTCCTCTCATCGGATGAACGACTGACATTTAAATCATTTTCGGAAGAAATTATATTCTTGATATCCGGATTCCGATTTATTCCAACCAGAAAGCTGGCAAGCTCATCGCGCAATGACTCCTGATGCAGGAAATGTATCTTTGGCAGCCTCAGGAAGGGACCAGCCGCACCTTTGGCCAGATCAGAAAGATCTTTTTTCGGATCACCGGAAAAGAATGCGATGAAGCTGATTGACTGGAATCCGATATCGGTACCTGAAAATATATCGTAAGCGGCCAGAATATTCCTTTTTGAGAATCTCTCACTCATGTCGATGAATTCTGCAAATTTCAAATCCGGAAAATCAGGATAAAACATTTGCAGCCGTTTCTTCTTTTCTGGCGGTGAATGCGCATACCACCTGAAATGGTACTGCGACACGTAACGGTCGAACGGATTCCGTATGACGCTCAGAACAGGCTTTCCTCTATGCTCCTCGGGTATTTGAGCGTAGGTGCCGTGCTGTGTGTTGGGACCTGTATAGCGGCTATCATAGGCGACGGGAAACAATAATTCTTCGCAATCATCCTGATAAATTTCCTGGATTATCTTTCTGGCAAATGTGGATCCCGTCTTCGGATAATTTAGCAGTACAAAATCATCTGTTATCAACATTAACCAACTCCGATCAGAACGGCACCAACGAACAAAGATCTTCCGTGGATGAAATTTTGTTATCGTCGGGCATTACTTGCCAAAACCGAATCGGTTACAGGCACTGCAATAGAATTTACCCGGCCTGCTTATGACTGACGCTTGAACATCCGAAGCAATTTCCCCGCCATCCTCCATGTTCTCAGCATCAGACCTCCCGAATCGCCGGCATTCGCCCTGAATTTCTGATTTGCCTTAACAATCCTCCGGTCAACAATTAATTTATCCGGAAACCGGAATGCTGCCAGATCACACAGCGCCACATCAAATCTGTCCGATTTGACACAGTGTACGCCTGTTCCGTCATGCCCGATGTTCCTGACCAGGGAGCGAGTGGGATAGGCTGTGCATTGATTGCTCAAAAATTGGGCATACATCATCTTGACGTCACCTGCGTCTATTTTCCTGTAAGCGTCTTTCTTCAGCATAACCATCAGGTCTGCGCCCCCTCCTTTTGCGAACTGCCTTACACGTTGCTTATCGGCGGCGAACCGCTCAAACTCTTCAGGAGTTATATATCTTATTTGGTCGAAACGGTTTTTCCATATACCCATCCCCCATGCGTTCATTCTTCCCAGGAAAAACACATCGTGCCGGTAATTTGCGGGGATTCTGATGGGTGGGCAATATCCGGCGATGCTGAAGACCTGATCATTCCCCTCGTATTTGTCGAGTGCCTCATTCATGAATGTCAGAAAACCTGGCGCAGTAACAATATCCTCTCCGAGGAAAATTACTTTGCCGAATCGGTCCAGTAGCATCTTGAGACCGCCGCGACTATTTGCTACCCGGCCGTTACTTTCGCGCTCGACAATATGAACCTGTTTGAACCCACTAATCGTGCGCAAATAGCTTCGCACTGCCGCGACTCGCTCCTCGTCACCCGGCCTGGGCGCATCGGAAAACACATAAAGCTCGCTTTGAGAAGCCAGCATGTTTTTCTGCAAGGCCTCAATTGTTTGTCGCAAGTGTTGGAGACGGGCGTAAGTTGACAAGCCAATTGGCGCCAGATTATCAGACATTCTGTACTGGCCCCGCATGCAAGCTTGCTGATCCTCGGTCAGTCATGTTGCTGCCCACTATTGTCAGTCCATTCTGAACCGCGCCAGCGACAACAGATGGGGAATTCCACATCAACACATCGAGAATGGAAAGGTTGGACTCGTATTTGTACGGTGATGTGTCATAAATAAATTCTTCAGGTTGCGCGAACTGCAGCGACACACCGCGCCGGGCGAACGCAGCCGGATCAAAGATGTCCCGGCCACTGGCTGGATTCACATAACTTGTAGCACCCAACTGGCTGCATATTTCCAAGGCCCATTCGCCCGGCCCCAATTTTTCCGGCAGGGGCAAATTCAGCTCGGAGCAGATCCGGTAGCTGAATGGAATATTCAAATAACGACATACTGCATTCAGACCCCGCACATTCAGATGCACAAGCGAATCATCCATGGCCGAATCGAATACTTCGTTGATTAAGGCGTTGACCGCCTCGAAGTACGGGGCTTTTTTTCTGTAGTGGCTCAATTTCCCGACTACATTTGCCTTTGCTTCGGACAGGCTTAACGCCATTGCCTCGTGGGTCCTGATTGAAATTGACGAGTTCGACAGTGGCACCGTTACATACTGCCATCCCGTATCGGGACGAAGGATGCGGTTGCGGTTCATCCATGTTTTTGGCGTGTACTGTGTAACATCGAACACGATCCACTCGTCGACCGCCGCAATCAGGGAGAAATGCCCCAGATATGGGAAAAAGTAAGGTTGCATGATGCCCATTCTCATTTTCCGTGTCCCGCAAAAAACGACTTCAGCAGGGGCGCATCACGTCGGCTTCTGTCAATGATTTCGCATATCGCATCAACGGCATCACCATCAACCATCGCACCAACTGGCAACTGCAAACAGGACGCGCAAAGATGATCCGTGACCGGCAGGCTGCCAGCAACCCCGGCAAGACCGTCCCGGTATCCGATATTGCGATGCGTGCCCGGATAAAAATAGCGTCTGGCGTTTACATTCTCTGCCTTGAGCACCGCGATCAGTGAATCCCGTGACAGGCCAAAACTGCTCTCATCAATCTCGCAAACAACGTATTGATAATTTGAGAATGTCACACCTGCCGGTTTTACCAGCTTGATCCCCGGGATAGGCTCCAGTCTTTCTTCATATTTACGGAACAGCATTTCGTTGTTCTGCTGATTCTGCGGAAAATCTTCGAGACTTAACAGGGCAATCGCCGCCTGCGCTTCTGACATTCTCCCATTCGAAGTTTTTACAACCGGAACAGGTTTGCCAGCCCCGTAACTACTGCGGATATTTCTTAACCGCGCGGCAAGCTCATCATCATTGGTACACAGGCACCCACCTTCGGTTGCGTTTAACACCTTGGTCGCATGAAAGGAAAACACTTCGATACTGCCGAAATTGGCAATATTGGTGTTATCAACCACGCAGCCAAAGGCATGGGCAGAATCAAAATATACCTTCAGGTCGCGTGCATGCGCATATTTCTCCAGCGCGACCGGATCACAGGCGCCTCCCCACAAATTCACACCCATAATCCCTGTAACATGCTCGTCCATCAGTGCATCCAGTTTATCGATTGCAAGTTGATGGGTCAGCGGATCAACATCACAAAAAACCGGCTCAATACAGGTCCAGCTCAGTGATTGTGCTGAAGCGATAAATGTAAAAGACGGCAGCACAACTTTCCCTTTAAGCTCCAATGCCTCAGCCGCCATCATCAATCCTATCGTTGCATTCGTGACACAGATCGCATGTTTGACACCCAGATAATCTTGAAGCCTTTCCTCCAATTGCTGTACCAATGGTCCCTGATTCGTGTAGTAACGCCTCTCAAAAATCCCACGCATCGCAGCTTCGTAACGACCCCAGGAAGGAAAATAAAGCTGTCCAACCGGCAATGACTTTGCAAAAACCGGCATTCCCCCCAGCAAAGCAAAATCAGGGCTTTTCATGATGCACCAACCTCATTTGCTGCCAGGCGGTGTGCAATCCCAAGCCCGTGTAAATTAATGAATTTCATGATCTGAACAATCCTGTCTATATCGTCGCATGTCACAAAATCACCGCACGGCAGGAGCATGAAGCGCCGGGCAAGATAATCTGTCATCTCGAGCTTTGCCGGAATATATGGGTAACTCATCTCTTTATGGTGTAACGGAGGAGAGTAGTAGGCCCGTGCAAGAATATTTTCGGCATTAAGGACGGTTACGGTTTCATCTCGCTTCAGCGGCCAAACATCAAGTAACTCAACTACGATATTCTTGTAACTGGTACCCAGGGATTCATCAAATTCGAGCAGGCGGATGCCAGCCATTCCGGATAGCCCTGCTTGATATTGCCTGTAACGCTGCCGATTTTTAACTACCTGTTGATCCATCTCATCCAGATTGGCTAATGCCATGGCGGCGTGTATCTCGTTGAGTTTTGCATTGAGACCACCGGGAATAATGCAATTATCCTGGCCTTCAAATCCGTAGGTTCGCAATAATGCCAGCCGGTGGGCCAATTCCGCGTTATTGGTAGTTACGTAACCGCCCTCGAAACCATTCAATAACTTGCTTGCATGCATCGAGAAACATTCGGCATCACCAAATCTGCCCACTTTGCCATTGCTCGACGACTCATATACAGACTCGACCGAGTCAAACAGGACAGGAATGCTGTGCTCCTTGCCCAAGCTGACAATGCCATCGATATCGCAACAATTCACAATAGGATGCACACCCAGAATCAAGGCGGTTTTCGCGTTGATGCATTCACCTACACTTTGGCGGGTTGGCGCCAGCGTGTTCGGATCAACCTCACAAAATCTCGGCTTCAACCTGGCCCAAGCTGCAATATCTGCCATTCGACGGTATGTCAATGACGGCATGATGATTTCGCTCTTGCCCTTAAGTGCAAGAGTACTCATCGCGAGAACCAGCCCCCAGAAACCGCTGCAACAGGCGATACAAAACCTGGCATCATGAAACTCGGCAAGACGTTTCTCAAGCAGTTTCACCAGGTTGCCGTTATTCGTGTAATGCTGCCGATCAAAGAATTGTCTCGAATAACGCATGAAGCTATCAAAATCCGGCTGGACCAGATTTGATGTTGATTTTGGTTCGGCGAATAAGCGGCCGCCCCCAAAACAGGCCAGATCCTGCATCTGCTTTTTTTCAGAAATCATTGAGCTCATAGTATTCAAGCGAGATGAGGATCATGTTGCGCCGATGGCCCGGAATTTTTCTGATGCTTGCCGGAATTATCATTCCGCTACAAACTGCTCCAGTTCCGTGCCAATTATTTCTTTCATACACGCAGAAATGATCGACGGGTCAAGCTCCGCTTCCCATTTGTTTTTCAGTTCCGGATTCTTAAATACCGAATGTTTGCGATGGTCATGCCTGCCATGTGAGAGCCCGATAAAGTCACGTGTTTGACTTTCAAATGGTATCTGCAAAAACTGAAACAGATTCTTCGCCTGGCGCTCAGCACTCTTTACGATATCTTCATAACGAACAAGTTTATGCCGATCCGGATACTGCTCACTGAGTCTCAGCGCCTGAATGGTCACTTGCATCCAGTCGTCAAAACCCCAAAACTCGCCAGGCCCGTCTTTTCGGCATTCTCCGGCTCTCCATTCATCAAGTGGGTCTGCATGTTCAGGAAACTCACTGGAATCGCTTAACCAGGAATAAATAGTTGCACAAGGGTGTCGCACAATATGGATGAATTTCACCCGTTCATTCAGCCTCAGAATATGGGGGGTTAAATTATGGAAACGGTTGGATTTTATAATCAAGTGTCGGGGATTTTCATTTTTCTTTTCGAAAAACGGAACCAAACCATGCTTGCGAAGATGATCCTGATCCAGGAACTCTGAATTGGTCTGATAGAGCTCCGTGAAAAGTTTACTCCATTGTTCCGCTGTGCTGTTTTCGTCTAAAATATTCTTGAATTCATATGAAAACAGGGGGCATGATTTCAGTCTGACATCCGGTGATGAAGCTAGCATTTGTGATAGCCAGGTCGTTCCAGACCGCGGCATTCCGGACACCCACGCAACTTGCATATTTTCCGGCGTATTGTTCACCTGGACAAAATGGTATCGTAACGATAATGAGCGGCGTAATACTGACTGGGCATTTTATGGAATGTCGCGTGCCAGCCGCAACTCTTTGCCAGTGAGTCGAACTCCGCTTGTGTACGCCAGATACCAATCGGGGAATCCGGGTCATTTTCGCTTCCTGGAGTGAAGGGCCGATTGCCATAATATTCCGCCAGCAAATTCCTGTCCGGACAATTTCCGATAAAGATGCGCTCCAAATCAGGAAAATTACTATTCAGCAAACACAGCAGCGACTCTGCACTGTCTTGCTCGAGATACGAAAACGACCCATAGCAAACAGCTTTTGAAAACCTTTGCGGTGCTATCGGATTTTTGCAGAACTCGACTGCATCCTGAAGGATATAGGCCTGGTTGGGCGGGGCAGCAAAATATCTGTTTGCTATCGATATAAGGCATTCAGAGAAATCCACTCCAAGACCACCATTACAATGCTCGAAGAACAATGTACTTAATGCGCCGTTACCGCAACAGATATCCAGAAGAAAATCTTTCTCATTCAGTTCCAATCCGGCCACAACGGCATCAACGATCAGATCAATCTGATCTTGCGAGACAGGCCTGCCATTGACCGTACGTTTCACCTGCCCCCAGAAATCGTCCGGACTGCAGGTTTTGGGGTGGTCTTTGTAAAACGTGAATTTTTCTTTGCTCATTGACAGACCCCGGGTAAGTTTCTCGGGAGCACCTGGCTCATGGGGAAGTCAGTATTTCGACGTTTTGTGGCACAACGTGCCGTACCACCATTCCCCAATGCACCTGATCTGAAATTATCCGGAAAGGGCTCAGTCCCTGTACACGCGTTAACACTGCCTTTGTATCCGAATCCACCACTCCGATCGTGATGCTGTACTTCCCGGATGCCAGTTCTATCACCCCCACGGGCACCCGAACTTCCAGCACACCCGGAGGAAACAGGTTCAACTGGCCCTCTGAATTGTACATCGGCATGGTAACAATCTGATTCATTGCCGCATCGACTATGTTGACATTCATATTCGCACCGGATCGGCCGTTGTTGATACGCAGCCTTATTCTGACACCCAACTCCGCCCCGTGCGGCAGGGTGGGTTCTTGGCTTCCCGCATCCCGGTTATTGACCAGCAGTTCCACATCAAGAATTTCCGCGCCCCCGTTACCGGAAGTCACACACTTGTGTTGTATGAGACCGTAATATTGGTCAATTCCATCGGCAGTATTCGGACTGTCCAGCAGGACTGACCCGTGATTCATCACCATCACTCGCGTACAGAACCGGGAGATTTGCTGCATGTTATGCGAGACAAATACCACTGCCGATTTATTGGTCATTTTCCTGACCGCATTGAGGCACTTGATGGCAAAGCTTACATCCCCGACCGCCAGTACTTCATCCAGAAACAGAATGTCCGGTTCTATCAGGACGGCGGCAATGGCGAAGCCCAGGCGAACATTCATGCCTGAACTGTAGGTTTGCACCGGCGCATCGATGAAGTCGCGAATCTCGGCAAAATCGATGATTTCATCTAACTTGCTGTCGACATGATGCTTGCTCATGCCCAGCACGGCAGCATTGACATAAATGTTTTCACGTCCGGTCAGGATGGGATTGAAGCCGGCGCCCAGCGCGATCAGCGCACCCACCCTCCCGTGCATTTCAATACGCCCCAGATCGGGTCTGATCAGACCATTCAGCATGCGCAACAAAGTCGTTTTGCCTGCGCCGTTGTGGCCTATCAGGCCCAGGCATTCGCCCCGTTTCAGTTCAAAGGAAATATCCCTGATCGCCCAGAATTCGTCCGGCCGCAGAACGCCATCCGCGCCATGCCGTCTGCCCAGCAATTCGCTGCCGATATCCTGCATGCCGTACCACATGGACTTCTTGAGGTTGCGACAGAATTTCTTGGATAGACCTTCTACCTTGATCAAGGTATCTCCCATCTCAGCTGCCCATTCGTTCTATCAATATCGGCATGGCCAGACGGAAAACGACCCAGAAAACCAGCAGCAATACGAACGCGACCACATTGACAACCACAAAATAGCCCAGATACTCAGGCACAAGCCCGGTCAGCCAGTCACGCGCGGTGAGAATGAGAGGGGTCAGGGGATTCAGCTGGAACACGGTGGCAGGAAGACCCTCTTTGGGCATGGCAAAAACCACCGGGGTGAGATACATCAGGAATTGCATCAACAAGGGGATGGCCTTACCCACATCGGCATAGAGCAAACCGACTGGCGCAAGTGCCAGGCCAATGACGGTCCCTGCCAGAATCAGTGAAAACAAACCGATTGGAAACAACAACACATTCCAGTCAGGGTAAATCCCCATTGCCAGCAGAGCAGCCAACAGCAGCGCAACCTTGATCATCGCATTAACCATCGTCTGGTATATGCCGGCGACAATAAGCGCCTCGCGCGGAAAATTGATTTTTGCCAGCATGCTTTTGGACGCGCTGATCATCTGCAATGGCGCATTCAACGCATCCATCAGGATGGCCCACAGCATGGTGCCTGTAAACACATAAACCGGGTAAGGCAGGATTGTGTCGCTGACATTCACCACTCCGCTGCGGCTCAGAAATATCCAGACCAGCGTATTGGCCAGAGGCAATATGATTGCCCAAAAAAATCCGAGAAATGTCTGCCGATATTGGGCGCTTATGTCCCGCACCGTCAATCGCCATGCCAGCTCCCGGCTGGCAATCAGGTCCCGCAACATCTCCCGCACCATCCTGAGGGGGTTGATGATCAGTGAGTCTGGCGTGTAGATGGTGATGCGCGGTTCATTCATTAACCTTGTCCCTTTGTCAGATGGCGATCATATGACTTGTCTCATTTTCAGGGCCACCTCACAACACATTCTTGTTGATTGCATTTGCTGCGACCGGAATCGGCCGGCTCGCTAAAATCCTGCACTGTGCAAAGGGTACAGTTGACGGCTGCCTCTGACCGTACAAGTTATCACAACCGCCACAACTTGTATCCGGCCGCCTCTATTGCAGCAGCATCGTGAGCCGACTTCACGTCGACAAACACGCCGCCCGGTTTGAGCTTCGCAAGCAGCTCTGTCTTCGGCATTGTCAGATACTGCCTGTGCGACACAGCCGCGACAATTGCGTCGGCCCGTGGCAGATCATCCCACGTCGCCAAAGCAAGCTTGTATTCATGCTCTGTATCCTGCGGGTCGGCAACGGGGTCATGCACCGCCACATCGCAACCGAAATCCTGCAGCTCACGCACCAGGTCGGCCACTTTAGAGTTGCGCAAATCGGGGCAGTTTTCCTTGAAGGTTATCCCCAGCACGATGACTTTTGCCGCCTTGACCGGGCTGCCGGCGCAGATCAATTGTTTGACCGTCTGCTGGGCAACAAAAGCAGCCATGCCGTCATTGATGCGGCGACCGGCAAGAATAACCTGGGGGTGATAGCCCAGCATTTCAGCCTTGTGCGTCAGGTAATACGGATCAACGCCGATGCAGTGGCCGCCGACCAGCCCGGGACGGAAAGGCAGGAAATTCCATTTGCTGCCGGCAGCTTCAAGCACCTCCGTGGTATCGATTCCCATCATGTTGAAAATGATGGCCAGCTCGTTCATCAAGGCAATATTCAGGTCGCGTTGCGTATTTTCGATTACCTTGGCGGCCTCGGCCACCTTGATGCTGGAAACCGGATGAACACCGGCATGGACAACAGCCATATAAAGCCTGGCGATTTTCTCCAGTGTCACCTGGTTGTCGCCGGCAATTACTTTTACGGTGTTCGACAGGGTGTGTTCCTTGTCGCCGGGATTAATGCGTTCCGGGGAATACCCCACATGAAAATCGTCCTGCCACTTCATGCCGGAGGCTTGCTCGAGGGCCGGAATGCAGACTTCCTCGGTGGCACCCGGATAAACTGTAGACTCGAAAATAACAATGGCACCCGGCTTCATGTAGCGGCCGATGCTGTGACAGGCACTGATCAGGGGGGACAGGTCCGGCTGGCGCGCCGCGTCAATCGGCGTTGGCACGGCGACGATAATATAATCTGCCGGTGCCAGATCTGCAGGATCCGTGGTAAATGTCAGGCCGGTGGCCGCGCGCAGGTCATCGCTGGAAACCTGACCGCCGGAGTCGATATGGCAACGATAGTCGTTGATTTTATTCGCAGAAAGGTCGTAGCCAATAGCGGGCTGCAGCTTGCCAAATTCCACTGCCAGTGGAAGGCCAACGTATCCCAAACCGACAATTGCGATTACGTTCATAACGCCTTTTTATTCAAAGCGTAACGTTTTTGTTTGGTGGTGATAGGTGGATTTGAACCACCGACCTCAGCGTTATGAGTGCTGCGCTCTAACCACCTGAGCTATATCACCTCGAAGAGCGCGGCATTCTCCAGATTTCACCCCTCGTTGTCAACGTGCGCGCAGGGAACATTTTTCAGGGTGCTTCCCGGGAAGTCGCTCTGGATGTCAGTTAATTCGGCCATGATAGCGGCATCCGGACCGTTCAGCACAAACACGGTCGTCTTGAATTTGCTGGCGCGTTCGCCTACCCGCGCGGTGCGAATATCCCTGGTTCGCTGCAGTTCTTCGGAAAAGCTTTGGGCTGCCTCCTGCGTCTTGAACACGCCGAGCGAAATGGCATTCTGCCATGGCCCTGCATCCGACACGACGAAGTATTCCTCGACACCACGCGCCTTGAGCTGTGCAATCTTCCGGGTTACCGCCGCCTTGTCTTTAAGTGGTGGAATATAAACCCAGTAGCCTATGGCGTGTTCCACCTGATATTGGCTTAATTTATCGCCTAGTTCCAACGCAGACAAGGCCGTCGTGGCACGCGCCAGGTCTGTGCCGGAAAAATCACCCCACTCCAGGCAGACTGATGCATCCGGCTTGTCAGAAGGCAGCTCGGACTGAAACTCTGCGACAGAAGCTTCCTCAAGTTCCAGCATCGATGCGGTCAGCACACGGATTTTTTCCGCATGCAATGCCGGCTGCGCCTGTCCCATACGCTCATCGACAATCAGACCGGCGCCCCATTGCATTGCCGCAAAAAGAATGGCGTTCCCCAGCAGTAGAATCCAGAATAAAGTTCTCATTGTGTGTCCGCTTCCTGTGCCATCAACAGCAAACCTTCCAGCACCGGATTATCCACGACATGCAAGGGCAAGTTAAGATGCTCACTCAATATCGTTGCCCCCCCGCCGCTCAGCAGGACCGGCATACCGCTGCCGCCGAGTAACGCGCACTGTCGTTCTATTGCACCGCAACAGGCCTGTATCGCACCGCTGAACAGCGCATCGGCGGTATTTTTCGGGAAGGCAGTGTATGTCCCGCGCGCCGGTCCCAGCTGGGCGGTCGCCTCATTCAAGCTGCGCTGCATCAGTTCCACGCCGGGCAGAATCAGCCCGCCCATGAATTCCCCCGATGAGGACAGGGCGTCAACCGTGGTTGCCGTGCCACTGCTCACAACCAGACACGCCCCGCGCACCCGATGCCATGCCGCGATCAGCGCTGCCCATCGATCACTACCCAGTTGTGAAGGGTTGTCATAGCCGTTGCGCACGCCGCACTGCGCCGCCTGCGCAACGATAAAATGAAACGGGTCAGGTTGCTGCCCGGCGCCGATAGCGCGAATATGCTGCGCGACCTCTTCACCGGCAACGTTGCTTATCCATATCTGCTGCACCCCCTGAACATCGGCAAAAAGTTGCGGCAAGGTGCCGGCCTGATTGACGGCCAGCACGCCACTGCGCAGCCAGTCCTTTCCGTCTGCCAGCCCCCATTTGATGCGCGTATTACCCGCGTCGATCAGTAATTTCATCGCAGCCTTTCCACCTCGCCGGAATTGAAGTGCCGTATTCCCTGCGCGGTTTCCACGCGCAACTCGCCGCTATCGCTGACCCCGCGTGCAATCCCGCTCACAACAGATTCATCCGCCATGCGCAGGCGGACCGGCTGGTTCTGGTGAACATGATAACGCTCCCACTCCTCGCCGAACACGGCAAAACCGTCTTGGGCAAATTGTCGCAGCACCTCCGCCAACTCCTGCAACACGATGGCCAGCAGCCGGTTGCGTGCAGGCATGTCACGACACACTTCATCCAGCGCGTTGGCAGGCTGGTCAATCCGGCTGGCAATATGATCCGGCAGAGCGCAATTCAGGCCAACACCGATTACCACCGTACTCGGCCCGAGCATATCGCCTTGCGCCTCGATCAGCACACCGCCCAGTTTGCCCTGTGCGGTCAGGATGTCGTTGGGCCATTTCAGTTGCACGCCCTGCGCGCCCAGTTTGTTCAGTGCGCGCATGATTGCCACACCGATCGCGAGGCTCAGTCCGGACAGGGCGTTCAAGCCGCAGTCAAAGCGCCACAACAGGGAAAACGTCAGCGCGCTCCCCAGACCGGACTGCCAGACGCGCCCCATCCGGCCGCGGCCGGCAGTCTGCAATTCCACAGCGATCACGCTGCCGCTGGTCATGCCTCCGCCTGCGGCATCCTGTCCGGCGCGCTGCAACAGCAGGGTATTGCTGGAATGGGCCTGCGGCACGATTTCGACATCGAATTGCCCGGCATCCCCGCCCAGCCAGCGCGCTATTTCATCACGCTCGAGCCGTTGCCACGGACGCGCCAGACGATATCCGCGACCGCGAATCCGTTGCAGCGCCACGCCGTAATCCGCTACACCGGCCAGTGCATTGAACACGCTGGCACGTGATATGCCAAGCTGGTCAGCCAGCGCTTCACCGGAGTGGAATTCGCCATCCGCCAGCAGTTTCAGCAGCTGCCAGGCACGGGAATTTTCCATGGGTGCGCCTTTCAGGATATTCCTGCCACTTCCCACTTTCCCTCTCCCGGCAATATTGTCACTGCGCCACCCCGTCGTCCCGGCGCGGTTGCGCATCGAGAAAGCGCAGAATCTCGTCGCGCCGTTTCAGCGCATCCTGATAACCAAGCTCGATCAACTCGCGGCAGAATTTTCCTTCGGAAAGCAAATAGCTCAGCAGGATTCCTCCGCTGTGCGGCACTGCGCCAATCATGCGCAACAGCAGACGTATCGTCCAGGGCAATTCGGCAGCATGACGCTCGGCAATTTTCTCGATGGACTGGCTGGGTGAGATAACCAGCACATCGACATACCTTATGTCGGCTTGCACGCATACCGGTTCCGGCAGCATATCCACCAGCTTGTTGATGCGACGCACCCGCTCCAGATCCACTTCCATGCTGTCGAGGAAGATACTGTTCAGTGCGTGTCCGGCGATATGCGCCAGGGACGGATAGTCATTTATGTCAACGCGCTCTGTCTGTTTGGCATAGCCATTTGACGTGACGCCGATGACCAGTATGTGCGTCGCGCCGAGATGCAGCGCCGAGCTGATTGGCGCGATCTGGCGCATCGAACCGTCGCCAAAGTATTCCCTATTGATCAGGGCCGCCGGGAAAATGAAGGGCAGTGCCGAAGAGGCCAGCAAATGCCTGATCTCGATATTCGCCGGAATGCCGATACGCCGTGTGCGCCGCCACGGAACCAGTTGCGCCACGCCCTGATAGAACGTAACCGATTGGCCCGATCCGTAACCGGATGCGGTAACGCTCAACGCATGCAGCAATCCGGCATCGATGCTGTCCTGGATTTTTTCGCAGGGAAGCACCTTTTCGAGAAATCCGACCAGCGGGGAATTATCCAGCAGGGATATTTTCTTGAGCCGGTTGATGCCCAGGCCGCTCAGTATCAGTCCGGCAAGCCACAGGGCGGTGTTCTTGAATACGCCAGCCACATCGGTGCGATAAACCTGATTGGCGTGGAAGTTTTTCCAGATATTATCGAGATAGCGCACCCCCTTGCGAAAGTTTTGCGCATTGATAGCAAGCGTTGCGGCATTGAGCGAGCCCGCCGATGTTCCGCAGATCACCGGAAAAGGATTGTGCGCGCGGCGCGGCAGGAATTCGGCGATCGCCTTGAGCACACCGACCTGATAAGCGGCACGTGCACCGCCGCCGGTGAGTATCAACCCTGCACGTTTTTCCATTCGCGCCCTATTCAACCTCGGCGCGTACTGAATCGAGTGCGTCCTTCAGCGTTTCCTCGCGCAAGGCGTTCAGTGACTCGGACAGCGTCTCAGCCGCATCCAGCGCCGCTTTCGGCAAGGCGCCGGCATCGGTATTCGCCACCAGCACGGCCGCTGCGCCGACCACCTTGAGCAGGCGCCCCCGCTCGGCCATCAGCATCTCGATTTCCTTGCTTAACAAATCAACTTCCTGCTTGTTCATATTCAACCTCCCTTATTGGCTCTTGCATTGATTATAGCGTGCCGGCTCATCGCATAGCCGCCAGCATTTTTTCCAGCCGTTTTACCGACACGATCACCGGCGTCTTCAGTTCCTGCGCAAACAGCGACACGCGCAATTCCTGCAACAGCCAGGCAAGCTCGTCCACGCGCGGGTCAGGCTTGCCCTGTTGTGCCTGACGCAACTTCTGCCACGCCTGCATCAGCGGCTGCATCTGTGTCATGCACTGCGCATCCCGCGCCGGATTGGCACGCAGCTTTTCGATGCGCAGGCTGATCGCCTTGAGGTAGCGCGGCAGGTGTTGCAGACGCTCGCCGGGCGTATCGGCGATGAAACGCTTGTGCAGCAACCATTCCAGTTGTGCGCGCATATCCTGTGCTGCCTTTGCATGCGCCTTGATCTGCGGCAGGTTTTTCTGCACGGTCTGGTATTCGGTCAGCACATTGCCGACCAGCCGGGCGATCTCCTGCGCGATCAGCAGCAGGCGGTTCTTCGCTTCCTTGCCGCGCGCGGCGAACGTTGCCTCATTATCCGGCAACGGCTCGTTCAGGCAGCAGCGCTCAAAGGTCGTCGCGAGTATCTGCTGCTGCAATTCCTGCTGTGTGCCGCCAAACGGAGAATTGGGTGCCATGAACAGCATGCCCAGACGCTGCGCGTCGGGCAGGTTCTTTTCCAGGTATTTCACCTGCTGATTCAGTAGCAGCATGAACAGACGGCGCAAGCCGCCGCGATGCGCGGCTTGTGCCGCATCGCGGGTGTCGAAGGCGCGCAGCACTACCGCGTCACCATCGTCCACCAGTGCGTTGAACAGGGTGACGGTCTGCCCGGCACGCTGCACCTCGCGCGTCCCGGCAAATGTGCCGAAGCGCCAGGAGGAGTAGCGTTGCTCTGCACCGGCCTCGTCCTGCGCCGCTGTCGCCGCAACGATGACAGGCGCGACGCGCGGCGCAAGCTCGCCGTGCAATTGCGCGAAATTGCGCGACATGCCGAGCTGACGACCATGCTCGTCCAGCACACGGAAATTCACCAGCAGATGCGGCGGCAATTGTTCCAGGCGAAACGCATCCAGCGGCACGTCAAGCTGTTTCTGTTCGCGGATATAGCGTGCCAATGCCTGCAGCAACGGCGTGTTCGAGGGTTGCACCTCGCGACAGAACCCGGCCGCGAATTCCGGGACCGGCACCAGATGGCGGCGCAGCCGCTGCGGCAGCGTCTTGGCGAGCTGCACGACCTTCTCCGCCAGCAGGCCGGGAACCAGCCACTCGCAGCGCGCAGCACTCACCTGGTTGATGAGCGCCAGCGGCACGGTAAGCGTGATGCCGTCGTCGTTCTTGCCGGGTGAAAAGTTGTAGCTCAAGGCAAAACTGACGCTGTCGATATTCAGTTGCGGTGGAAACTGGTCAGTGGTGATACCCGCCGCTTCATGGCGCATCAGGTCGTCTTTTTTCAGACAGAGCAATTTTGCATCGGTACGTTCTGCTTCCCTGCGCCAGTTTTCGAACGCCGCGCCGTTGTGGATATGCGCCGGAATGCGGCTGTCGTAGAACGCAAAGATCAGCTCGTCATCCACCAGCACATCGGGACGGCGCGCCTTGTGTTCCAGTGCCTCGATGTCGGCAATCAGTTTCCGGTTGTGCGCGAAAAACGGCGCCGTGGTGTTGAATTCACCGCCAACCAGCGCCTGGCGGATGAACACCTCGCGCGACTCGGCGGGGTTCATCGGCCCGTAGTGCACACGCTTCTTCGGGTTGATGACCAGCCCGTAGAGCGTGCTGCGTTCAAAGGCAGTGACCTGCGCCGCCTTCTTCTCCCAGTGCGGATCGTAGTAATGCCGCTTGATCAGATGCGCGCCAACTTCCTCCAGCCATTCCGGCTCGATGCGCGCCACACAGCGCGCATACAGGCGGTGCGTCTCGACCAGTTCCGCCGCCATCAGCCATTTCGCCCCTTTTTTCGCCAGCACCGAATTTGGCGCGACGATGAACTTGATGCCGCGCGCACCGAGATACTCGTTACCCTCCACGCTTTTCATGCCGATGTTGCCGAGCAGGCCGCACAGCAGCGCCTTGTGGATCTGCTCGTAGGTCGCGGGCTGTTCGTTGTCGCGCATGCCCATCTCGGAGACCTGCGCATGCAGCTGCTGGTGCAGCTCGTACCACTCGCGCAGGCGCAGCGGCGACAGAAAATTCTTCCGGCATTCTTCCGCCAACAGGCGGTTGGATTTCTTGTGCGCCACCGCCTCGCGAAACCATGCCCACAACTTGAGGTAAGCGAGAAAG
>JBFKMJ010000004.1:0-20016 GCA_041629915.1 Gallionella sp. | reverse complement strand
CGGGTTATGAGCCCGACGAGCTACCGAGCTGCTCCACCCCGCGTCAGCGAAGAAGAGAACTATAGCAAAGCGCACAGGCCTCGTCAAACATTATGTGATTCATTTGCACGGCACGACAGCGAGTCCACGATGCGCGCCGGAGCCGCCACATGGCTTAAAGCCAAAAAATACAAGGCAATCAACCATCAGATCACAACTTCAAGTCGCATACCGGCCACCCATGCATTCCGCAGGGCTGCATTCATGCCCGGACTAAAAATACGCTGCACCACCGGCTGTACCGCCAGCCACGGCTGCAATTGTGCACGGTAGGTAATCTCAACCACCGTCTCGGACGAGCTGGAAGCATTAAGCTGGCGGTGCTTGCTGCTGGCATGAGTGGCAGCCATTGCGATACCCGCAACATCGTTACCACGCCCGCCAAACAACCCCTGATAGCGCAGCCCCATGCTGCCTGACCAGCTTGCCTGATAGACGTCCCTATTAGCTACACCGAAACGGACAAAACCAGACAAGCCCTTTGCAGGATCATTTTGCTCGGAATGCAGGGTGCGTTCCGCCAGAAAATAAAATCCCCGGTCAGGACGGCGCAGCGGGTTGCCAAGGAAATCCACATCGATCAAGTCGTTGGCACGCGCCGAATAGCGCCATAAGCCGACGGCGGTCTTGTTGAAGGATTTGCCCTCTTCCGTGGCATCGGAACCGAGCTCGACGACAGCGAACGTGCCATCGCCCCTGCCCAGTCTGACTTGCGTGCCATGTGGGTTATTGGGATTGCCGGGCACGCCGTCGGTCAGAGCGCCTTGCAGGTAGAAACCGGACAAGCCGTATTTCATGCGCACCGCCAGTGCGCCCATCGGAAAGATCGGCGGGCCGTTCTGTCCGGCCTGCGCCACCTCGGCCGATATGCCGTAAGGGGGTTGAATGAACAGGCCGGAAGTGTTGGTGACGTAGAATTCTGAGTCAATCGCATACAGCCCAACCAGCAGCGACAGGTCATCGTCGGCAGAATTCTTTTGCAGCCATGCCTGGAAAAACTGCCCGGCACTGACGCCGGTTTCCAGATTGCTCACCCCCGCGAAACTCCCGGTGTAGTTATTGATGGATGGGTTGCCATGCTGGACATGATACTGGACGAAGGCGCTGGTGGCGCTCCATCCGGCCAGCTTATCCAGATCCATGCTGGTCGCAATTTCACTGTTCATCAACCAGACCGCGCCATGAGCGACGCCGCCGGCAACATTTGCCAGCATGTCGCTCTTATGGGTCAACTCCACCGTAACGCCCTTGCCGTAGAAACCGGAACGTGCCCCGCCCCAATTGCCTGACAGGGTTTCCGCATTCCAGTCCGGCACTTTTCCGGTTTCCGCAAACGCGACATTGCCCGCCGCAAGCCAGACCAACATAATTTCTGCCAATCGATTCGCCATCCCATCCCCCAAACAATTAGATCACTGCAACATGGTTACTTTGGAAAGTTTGACATGATTCTACCTTTGCCGGATTGATTATGTCGCAGGCTGCGCAGAAAGCCACACCACCCGACACGGGCGAAACACGCTACTATCCTTCGCAAGGAAAATACCGCACAAGGCTCGACCTTAACGAAACCATCATGAATTCCATCCCCGAAATCAAGCCCGGCCAATCCATTGAATTGCTCAAGGAATTGCATATCCTGACGCGCGACGGCAAGCTCAACCAGGACAGTCGGCGCAAGCTGAAGCAGGTTTATCATTTGTATCGCTTCATCGAACCGCTGCTCGAAGAAGTACTCGCTGCCCGGCAAGGCCTGACGCTGGTGGATCACGGTGCGGGTAAATCCTACCTGGGCTTCATCCTCTACGACCTGTTTCTGAAAGCACGCACAACAGGCCATCTATACGGCATTGAAACCCGTGAGGCGCTGGTCGAGAAATCGCGCGCGTTGGCCGACAAGCTCGGATTTGCGCGTATGTCGTTTCTGAATCTGTCGGTGGAAGAATCCATTCACTCGATACAGTTACCCGAGCAAATCGATGTCGTCACTGCGCTGCATGCCTGCAACACCGCCACCGATGATGCAATTAAATTTGCGCTGCACAAACAGGCCAAATTCATCGTGCTGGCACCTTGCTGCCAGGCCGAAGTGGCTGCGGCATTGAACAGGCATAAGAATCAGTCATTCGGCAAAACACCGCTTTCGGAAATCTGGCGGCATCCGCTTCATACCCGCGAATTCGGCAGCCATCTCACCAACGTGCTACGCTGCCTGCAACTTGAAGCGCACGGCTACCAGATAACGGTAACAGAGCTGGTCGGCTGGGAACACTCGATGAAAAATGAACTGATTATCGCCAGACACACGGGCGCATCGAGGAAAAACGCACAGGAAAGGCTCGAGCATATTTTGCGCGAACTCAACCTGGAAGAATTGCGGGAACGGTTCATTTACTGATGGAACGACTGGCCATCTGACCAGGCAAACCAACGATGCTCGCCAAGTCATTGGTCGTAGACTGCTGCGCCAGGGCCCACGCCACATGCTCCCGCACCAGTGCGGATGGATGTCCGGCGCGCGACTCCAAGGCGGCAATGACTGCGGCACTTTTCGGCGCATTACCCAACGCCACGGCGATGTTGCGCAGCCACTGTTCATAACCGATGCGATAGATCGCGCTGCCCGCCAGCTTGCCGTTGAATTCAGCCTCGTCCCACGCGAACAACTCGGTCAGCGACACATCGTCCAGCCCGTGGCGCAAGGCAAAATCCGGCTCGGTGCTGGTCTGCGCAAAATTATTCCACGGACACACCAACTGACAGTCGTCACAGCCGTAGATACGGTTGCCGATCAGCGGGCGCAACTCAACGGGAACACTCCCCTTGAGCTCGATGGTCAGATAGGAGATACAGCGGCGCGCATCAACGCGATACGGCGCGATGATGGCTTGGGTCGGGCAAATATCCATACAGTGCGTGCAGTTTCCGCAGTGTTCCTGTTGTGGCTCGTCAACCGGCAGCGGCAGGTTCAGGTAAATTTCACCGAGAAAAAACCATGAACCCTGTTCGCGCGACAACAACAGCGTATGCTTGCCACGCCAGCCCAGGCCGGCCTTGCGCGCCAACTCCACCTCCAGCACCGGTGCACTGTCGGTAAATACGCGCCCCTCAAATCCTGCGGCCGCTCCTCGAATTTTCTCGGCCAGTTTCGCAAGGCGGCTGCGCACCACCTTATGGTAATCACGCCCCAACGCATAGCGCGAAATAAAGGCGCGTTCACCATCGGCCAACACCTGCCAGCTATCGCGCGCATTGGGAGGCGCACAACTCATGCGCAGTGAAATCACGCGCAGCGTGCCGGGCAGCAGCTCAGCCGGGCGGCTGCGTCGGGTGCCATGTTTTGCCATATAATCCATCGAACCGTGACAGCCATCGGCCAACCATTGCAGCAGGCCGGCTTCCGCCGCTGAAAGATCGGTATCGCTGATACCCACGGCCTGAAAACCAAGCTCATGCGCCCATGAGCGTATTTGTGCGGCAAGCACGGCATAATCGACCGATTGAGGAATTTCGTTTTGCATAGCACGGATGATAGCCGAATCAGATTGCGGGCACGGCAAAGATGCCATCTCTGATAATGGAGCACACCATGCCCGCCCCCCACCCTAACCCTCCCCCGCAAGCGGGAGAGGGGACGAACGACTGCTGCGCGAATCTCTCATTCCTCCTCGCCGATGAAGATGCCACTTTTGCACTGGCACGACGGCTCGCTGCGCGTCTGAAACCGGGCATGGTGGTCTATCTGCACGGTGATTTGGGCGCGGGCAAAACCACGCTGGTGCGCGGCATACTGAATGCGCTGGGTTATTCCGGCCGCGTCAAGAGTCCCACCTATACGTTGGTTGAGCCTTACCATGTCGCCGGGTTAAACTTGCGCCACTTCGACCTGTATCGCCTGCACGATGAGGCAGAATGGGAGGCAGCCGGCTTCCGCGACGAATTCGACGGCTATAACATCTTCTTTATTGAATGGCCTGAGAAAGCTCGGGGACTGACTCCGCAGGCCGATATTGAAATCAATCTGGCGATTCTGAACGAGGGACGCGAAGCGGAAGTTTTTGCCAACACGGAGACAGGCAGACAATGCTTAAAGCAGTTGTAATACTCCTTAGCCTGACAACAGCGCTGTGGCTGCCGCCGGCATTTGCAGCCGTTGCCATCAGCGCAGTACGCGTCTGGCCTGCGCAGGATTACACGCGCCTGACACTCGAATCCGTACAGGCCATTCGTCACAACATGTTCACCGTAAGCAATCCGGAACGCCTGGTCATCGACCTTGAAGATGTCGAGCCCGGCAACGCGCTCAATGACCTGACCAAACTGGTTGGCGAGGATGATCCCTACATCCGGAGTGTGCGCGTGGGGCTTTTCAAGCCCGGCGTAATACGTCTGGTGCTGGATCTGAAAAGTGAAATCGAACCGCAACTGTTTGCGCTCAAACCGGTTGGCGAATACGGCTATCGTCTGGTGCTGGATGTGTACCCCGCCCAGCCGCTTGATCCGCTGATGGCCTTGCTCGAACAATCAAAGACTTCTACCCAGGAAGCCGCCAGCACACCTGCCATAACCAGACCGTCGACGGAAGCGCCTCCCGGATTGAAACAGGATCCGAGCGTTGACCAAACAGAACAGCCCCCCGCTTCTGCAAATACCACAGCAGCCGCGCCCAATCTGCCGGAATTGCGGGCGCGCGTTCTGGTTGTCGCAATCGATGCCGGGCACGGCGGCGAAGATCCAGGCGCAATCGGCAGAAAAGGGTCGTACGAGAAGAATGTCACGCTGGCTATTGCGCGCAAGGTAAAGATATTGGTGGATGCAATACCGAACATGCGCGGCGTGCTGATTCGTGACGGTGATTACTTCATTCCACTTAGCCGGCGCGTCGCCAAGGCCCGCAAGGTAAATGCCGATCTGTTCATTTCCATACACGCCGACGCATTTATCAAACCGAGTGCACGCGGCTCGTCGGTGTTCGCCCTGTCCGAACACGGTGCGACCAGCACTGCGGCACGCTGGCTGGCCAAGAAAGAAAACGAAGCGGATTTGATCGGCGGCGTAAATATCGCGGTAAAGGATCCTTATCTGGCACGCACCCTGCTCGACCTGTCGCAGACCGCCACCATCAACGACAGCATGAAACTTGCCAAACATGTATTGAGCGAACTGGGTGATATCAACGACCTGCATCGCGGTCAGGTCGAGCAGGCAGGATTCGCCGTTTTGAAATCACCGGACATACCTTCGATACTGGTGGAGACCGCCTTCATCAGCAATCCCAGTGAAGAGCGCCGCCTGAATGATGAAGGCTATCAAATGAAAATCGCCAATGCGATTCTGAGCGGGGTCAAACGCTACTTTGCACAGAATCCGGCGCTATCCAAACCGAAGTTCGCGCAGGCGGAGTTTTAGGCCGGAAAAACCCCGGTGGACAGGTAACGATCGCCACGATCGCACATGATGAACGCGATGGTCGCGTTCTCGACTTGCTGCGAGATGCGCAATGCCACGGCCAGCGCGCCGCCGGAGGAAATGCCGCAGAAGATGCCTTCCTCGTGCGCCAGGCGGCGTGTCATTTCCTCAGCATCCCGCTGACTCACCTGTTCCAGACGATCCACGTTTTTGCCGTCATATATCTTCGGCAGGTAGGCCGGCGGCCACTTGCGGATACCGGGAATCTGCGCGCCCTCTTCCGGTTGCACACCGACAATCCGGATGTCTGAATTCTTTTCCTTGAAGAAGCGTGAGCAGCCCATGATGGTGCCGGTGGTGCCCATGCTGCTGACGAAATGCGTGAGCCTGCCTTGCGTATCGCGCCAGATTTCCGGTGCGGTACCCTCGTAATGCGCAAGCGGATTATCGGGATTGGCAAACTGGTCGAGGATGATGCCCCCGTTCTCGGCACGCAGCTTTTCTGCCGTGTCACGCGCCAGCTCCATGCTGCCTTCCTTTGGCGTCAGCAGCAGTTCCGCACCATAGGCACGCATGACCTGGCAGCGTTCCACACTCTGATTTTCCGGCATCACCAGAATCATTTTATAGCCGCGTATCGCCGCCGCCATCGCCAGCGCAATGCCGGTGTTGCCGCTGGTCGCCTCGATCAGTGTGTCGCCCGGCCTGATGTCGCCGCGCTGCTCGGCATGCACGATCATCGACAGCGCCGGCCTGTCCTTCACCGAACCGGCGGGGTTGTTTCCCTCCAGTTTGGCAAGAATGACGTTGGAGGTATTGCCAGGAATGCGCTTGAGCCTGACGAGGGGAGTATTGCCGACGAAGTCTTCGATAGACAAATACATGTCAGGATGCTGCCTTGAGCATCTGTTCCACATACCTCGCCACGCCCCGCTCCACGTTCAGGAACGGCTCGGCGTAGCCGCTGTTACGCAGCGCAGTGATGTCTGCCTGGGTGTGGCTCTGGTATTTGCCGCGCAGCGCTTCAGGAAACGGAATGTACTCGATCAGTCCCTGCTGTTGCAGTTCGGCCAGGCTTAATGCGGATTTGCCCTCAGCATTACGCAGCGCATTGACGGTCGCGGCGGCCACATCATTGAAGCTTTGCGCCTGCCCGGTACCGAGGTTGAAGATGCCGGATTTGTGGGGGTTATCGAGAAAAAACATATTCACCTTGACCGCGTCCTCGACCGAGACGAAGTCGCGCAGTTGCCCGCCGTTGGCGTAGCCATCGCAGCCTTCGAACAGCTTCACCTTGCCTTCGGCGCGATACTGATTGAAAAAGTGAAATGCAACCGACGCCATGCGGCCCTTGTGCTGTTCGCGCGAGCCATAGACGTTAAAGTAACGCAACCCGACGATCTGCGCGTTGCGCTTGTGCCAGCGGCGGCGCACGATCTGGTCGAACAGGAATTTGGAGTAGGCATAAACATTCAGCGGCGCCTCATATTCGCGGTTTTCCCGGAACACTTTGCCACCGCCGTACACCGAGGCCGACGAAGCATACAGAAACGGGATCTCCTCGTTCTGGCAGTAGTTCAGCAACTCCAGCGTGTACTGGTAGTTGTTCTCCATCATGTAGCGGCCATCGGCCTCCATCGTGTCGGAGCACGCGCCCTGATGCAGCACCGCGCTGACCAGCCCGTCGAAATAACCTTCCTGGAGTTTCTTCAGGAAGTCTTCCTTGTCGAGGTAGTCGGCAATTTCGCAATCGGCCAGATTTTTGAACTTGTCTGCGTTACGAAGGTTGTCCACCGCGATGATGTCATTCTCACCACGCGCGTTGAGTGCCTTGACCAGGTTGGAACCGATAAAACCGGCAGCGCCGGTGACGATGTAGTACATGGTTTCTCCTTCCAATAGGATTCTGGATTTAGGCGCCGGGATTGTGGAGAAGCCGCCACTCCCCCTTCACCAAGTCCTGAATCCTTAATCCTGCTTCTTCATATCCTGAATGATCTCCTCGCGACTCACCACTGCCGTGCCCAGCTTGCCGACCACGATGCCTGCTGCACGGTTTGCGATGCGCATTGCATCGGGCAAATCCGCGCCGCTTGCCAGCATCACCGCCAGTGTGGCAATCACGGTGTCCCCCGCGCCGCTGACATCGAATACTTCGCGTGTTTGCGTCGGCTCATGCAGCGCTTCGTTGGCGCGATACAGGCTCATGCCGTCCTCGCTGCGCGTGACCAGCAGCGCATCGAGTTGCAGCTCCGTGCGCAGCTTTTCCGCTTTACTGTCGAATTCCGCATCAGTCTTCCAGCTGCCTGCCACTTCACGAAACTCGCTGCGGTTCGGCGTGAGCAGCGTTGCACCGCGATAACGGGCGTAATCGTCACCCTTGGGATCGACCAGCACCGGCTTGCCCGATGCGCGCGCCAGCCGGATCATTTCACTGATATGTGCCAATCCGCCCTTGCCGTAGTCCGACAGGATCACCACATCGGCTTCCGGCAACTTGGCGCGGAAATCCGCCAGCTTGGCGTTTAATACCTCATGACTGGGCTGAGTCTCAAAATCAATACGCAACAGTTGCTGCTGCCGCGCGACGGCGCGCAGCTTGATGGTGGTCGAGATGGTGTTGTCACGATGCAGCAGCGCACTGATGTTGTCGTGCTGATTGAGCAATTTCTCGAGGCACGCGCCCGCCTCGTCATCACCGACCACCGACAGCAAGATGGTTTGCGCATCAAGTGCTGCGATATTGCGCGCCACGTTGGCTGCCCCGCCGGGACGCTCCTCGATGCGTCCGACCTTGAGCACCGGTACCGGTGCTTCCGGCGAGATGCGATTAACATCGCCGAACCAGTAGCGATCCAGCATCACGTCGCCGACCACCAGTATTCTTGCGCCGACGAATTCAGGCAATATCCTCATGACGAAACTCCAATTTCCCGATTGATGTCAAGCAGCGCCTGCAACGGATCTGCTGCCCTGGTAATCGGACGGCCGATCACCAGATAGCTGGAACCTGCCTGCAGCGCGGCCAGCGGTGTCATCACGCGCGCCTGATCATCGAGGCTGGCCTGTGCCGGACGAATGCCCGGCGTCACCAGACAGAACTCATTTCCGCACTGCTTGCGCAGCTGCGCGGCTTCCTGCGCGGAACACACCACGCCATCCAGCCCGCTGTCACGTGCCAGCATTGCCAGGCGCAGCACCATCTCGGCGGGCGTGGCGTCGAAGCCGATGTCGGCTAAATCCTGCTGCGCCATGCTGGTGAGCATGGTCACGGCAATCAATCTGGGCGGCTGCGTACTGCGCGCAATGGCCTCGCGCGCCGCTTCCAGCATTTTGCGTCCGCCCAGTGCATGCACGTTCACCATCCACACTCCCAGACCGGCAGCGGCCTTGCAGGCCTGCGCGGTGGTGTTGGGGATGTCGTGAAACTTCAGATCAAGAAAAATCTCGAACCCGCGCTGTTGCAACTGCTCGATCAATCCCGGCCCGGCGGCAGTGAACAATTCCTTGCCGACTTTCAGGCGGCACAGCGCGGGCTGCAACTGATTGGCCAGCGCCAGCGCCGGGGCGGCAGCGGGGCAATCCAGTGCGACAATGATTTTGGGGTCGTTCATAAAGGGGTTCCGGTTTCTTCGCTGCGACGCGGCGGGTAGCTGTCCCAGGCCTGGCAGGCCGGGCAGTGCCAGTAGAACTGGCGCGCCTTGAAACCACAATGGGCACAGTGATACATCGCCAGATTGCGCGTGCGTTTGTGCACCAGTTCTTTCACCAATTCGACATCGGCGCGGCGCTCCATCGGCACCTCCAGCAATCGCGCCTCGAGCAATTTATCCAGTCCAAGCAAGGTTGGATTGCGTTGCAGTTCGTCGCGCACCAGTTGATAAGCAGCGCCCGGTCCCTCGTTTTTAAGCACGCCGTCGAATACCACATTCATCAGATCCAGCGAATGATATTTTTCCAGATATTCGCGCAGCAGGACAATGCCGTCCACCTCGCGCTCCAGGCTGCGATACGCATTCAGCAAGCGCTCCGCCACCAGTGGCAGATATTGCGCGTCCTGTGCCTCGATTTTCTTCCAGGTGGTGATGGCTTCCTCGAGCCTGCCTTCACTGGCGGCCATGTCACCCAGCATCATGGTGGCGCGCACCGCGCCCGGGTGTACCGTCAATGCCTGCTGCAAATGCCCGCGCGCTGCCACGGCATCCTCTCTTGCAATCTCCTCGCTGGCCAGCTCACAGTAGAACAGGGCAGCCTGTTTGCCGTAGGACTGACCGGTCAACACTGCCAACCGCTGGGCGGTATCAATCGCCTTGAGCCAGTCGTGTTCCTTCTGGAACAGCTCCAGCAAAAATTCCAGCGACGGTTTGGCATACGGTGGTTTTTCCAGTTCGCGAAACAGACTCTCGGCGCGATCAAAAATACCTGCCTTCAGATAATCCTGAGCCAGTTCAAAAATCGCCTGTTGACGTTTATCGTTATCCAGATCGGCACGGTCTACCAGGTTGTGGTGCATGCGCAGGGCGCGATCTACTTCACCGCGCCTCCGGAACAGGCTGCCCAATGCGAAGTGTAATTCGATGGTTTGCGGATCGACCTTGACGACCTCGATGAAGGCTTCGATGGCCTTGTCCTGCTGCTCGTTGAGCAGGAAGTTCAGCCCCTGGAAATACGATTGCGGCAGCGCGCTCGATTCCGAAAGCAACTCCTTGATGTCAATGCGCGCAGCCAGCCAGCCCATGCCGAAAAACAGCGGAAAGACCAGCAGCATCCAGGGTTCAAATTCCATAACCAGATATGCGCATCAGGAGGGTTGAATGGGGATTTGCTGGGTTTCGCCGATGTCAGCAAGCTTGTTCTTGAGCCGGATATCGCGCTTCAGGCGCGCAATTTCGCGGTGCTGCTGCAGCACATTGGAAAACATGGCGAGCACGCCAATAACTGTGCCGGCAGAAAAAAACAGCAACAGGACAACCACCAGCGTAGACTGCCACTCGTAGCCGAAAAAATAGTGCAGCGTAACCGGCTGATTATTTTTGACTGCAAAACCGAGCAGCAGGATGAACAACACTATCCGCAACACCCAATCAAAATAACGCATAGCTATTACCCGAGAAAAACCGCCACAACGATAGCATAAAAAATGGCGGCTATACCTTGCGATATGCCGCCACCTTCAACCATACCGGAAGAAATCAGCACTTATGTGCGCAGACCCGCTCCCGCAATTCCTTACCTGCCTTGAAGTGCGGCACATACTTGGCCGGCACTTTCACCTTGTCCCCGGTTTTTGGATTACGCCCTTGACGCGGCGGGCGGTAATTCAGGGCAAAAGTGCCAAAACCGCGAATCTCGACACGCCCGCCACGCGCCAGCGTGGTGGACAAGGTATCCAGAATCACCTTGACAGAAAATTCAGTATCTTTGGCCAACAGCTGCGGATGCAGTTCGGCCAGCCTGGCTATCAAATCGGAACGGGTCATGGCAATAAACTCCAAATTTATTCTTCAGTCTTGCTGCCGCTCATCTTGGCCTTCAGCAATGCACCCAGATTGGTGGTTCCGGCATTGGAAGCACTCTCGGCCGAAAGCTTTTGCATGGCAGCAGATTCTTCCGCCTTGTTGAGCGCCTTGATCGACAGATTGATACCGCGATTCTTGCGGTCCACATTGATGATTACGGCAGTCACACTATCACCCTCTTTCAGGTGGGTGCGAATGTCTTCAACGCGGTCGGCGGACACCTCGGATGCCTTCAGATAGGCCTCAACATCGCCTTCCAGCGCGATGGTTGCACCCTTTGCATCCAGCGCCTTAACCGTACCGGTGACCACGGCTCCCTTTTCATGCCCGGAGACAAAGCCGCCAAATGGATCGCCTTCCAGCTGCTTGATGCCAAGCGAGATGCGCTCGCGCTCCACGTCGATTGCCAGTACTACAGCCTCAACCTCGTCACCTTTTTTGTAATTGCGCACGGCCTCCTCGCCAGGCTGGCTCCATGACAAGTCGGACAGATGCACCAGCCCGTCGATACCGCCATCCAGGCCGATGAATACGCCAAAGTCAGTGATGGACTTGATGGCGCCCTTCACCTTGTCGCCCTTCTTGTGGTTGATTTCAAAATCGTCCCACGGGTTCGCCTTGCATTGCTTCATGCCCAGAGAAATACGGCGGCGCTGTTCGTCGATTTCAAGAATCATCACTTCCACTTCATCGCCCAGTGCAACCACTTTGGACGGATGCACATTCTTGTTGGTCCAGTCCATTTCGGAAACGTGCACCAGGCCTTCGATGCCCTGTTCGATTTCAACGAATGAGCCATAGTCGGTCAGGTTGGTCACCTTGCCGAACAGGCGTGTGCCTTGCGGGTAACGACGTGCCAGACCATTCCAGGGATCATCGCCCATTTGCTTGATGCCCAGCGAGACACGACTCTTCTCCTGGTCGAACTTGAGGATCTTGGCTTCGACTTCATCGCCCACACTCAACACCTCGGATGGATGTTTGACACGACGCCATGCCAGATCGGTAATGTGCAGCAGGCCATCGATACCGCCCAGATCCACAAACGCGCCGTAATCGGTGATGTTCTTGACCACGCCCTTGACGACCGCACCTTCCTTGAGGCTTTCCAGGATCGCTTCGCGGTCGGCGCCCATCGACTCTTCCAGCACCGCACGGCGGGAAACCACCACGTTGTTGCGCTTGCGGTCCAGCTTGATAACCTTCAACTCCATGTTCTTGTTTTCGTAAGGCGCGGTGTCCTTTACCGGACGAATGTCCACCAGCGAACCCGGCAGGAATGCACGGATGCCATTGACCATCGCGGTCAGACCGCCCTTGACCTTGCCACTGACATAACCTTCCACAACACGACCTTCTTCCATGGCCGCTTCCAGATCGTGCCATGCAGCCAGACGCTTGGCTTTTTCGCGCGACAGTTTGGTTTCTCCGTAGCCGTTTTCCAGCGACTCGATCGCAACGGTGACAAAATCATCCGCCTTGACTTCCAGCTCGCCCTTCGCGTCGAGGAATTCCTCGATCGGAATCAGGCTCTCGGATTTCAATCCGGCATTCACGATAACCATGTTGTGGTCGACACGCACGACTTGTGCGGTAATCAGTTCTCCCGCGCGCATTTCCTTGCGCGTCAGGCTTTCTTCAAACATTGCTGCGAAACTGTCGGGGTCTTGATCTTGTACTGCTGCTGCGGTTGAGTTCATCGGATATACCTAAAGATAAAATATCTGCTTGCGCAGAGGGTTAGTTAATGATCCCGGATGACGGAGAGTCAGGCGGGGCCTGCTTTTCAGCGTTGCTTCGCGCGGTAGCGTGCCAATACTTCCTGCACTGCCTGCTCGATGTTCAGAGCCGTGGTATCGAGCAGACTTGCACCTTGCGCCTGTTGCAGGGGAGACGCGCTGCGTTGAGTATCTCGCTCGTCACGCGCACGTATATCCAGCAAAAGGGCGGCGATATTAGCATTGATTCCTTTCTCCATCAACTGCTTATAACGTCGCTCGGCGCGCGCCTCGGCACTGGCGGTAAGAAATATCTTCAGAACCGCGTCCGTAAATACCGCCGAGCCCATGTCGCGCCCGTCCGCCACCAATCCCGGCGCGCGACGAAAGGCGCGCTGCTTGGCAAGCAGTGCGGCACGCACTTTGGGCAGGGCCGCCACTCTGGAAGCCGCGGCCGCACACTGCTCTCCGCGCAATTCATCGCCTACCAGGGCACCATCCAGCCGGATGTCCGCACCCTCGAAGCAGATGTCGATCTGCCCGGCCAATTCTGCCAGTTGCGCTTCCGCATCCAGCGCGATACCGCGCTGGATCGCGGCCAAACCCAGCAAACGATACAGCGCACCGCTATCGAGAAAATGATAACCCAGCTGTGCGGCGACGCGCTGCGCCACCGTTCCCTTTCCGGATGCGGATGGTCCGTCGATCGCGATCACCGGCACAGCCTGTGTCACGCTGGCAAATGCCGCGAAATAGTCAGGGAAGGTCTTGGCCACACATCCCGGATCATTGATGCGTATTCCTTGCGCGCCGAATGCCGCGAGCGAGAAACACATCGCCATGCGGTGGTCGTCGTAGGTGTTGATACCGGAGGCAGGATTTTGGATTTGGGCATCAGGATTTTGGCGTAAAGCATCGCTGCCCTCCCTGAATCCCAAATCCGAATTCCCAAATCCTGTAATACGGATGTAGTCCGCCCCCTCCTCCACTGTTGCGCCGACCTTGCGCAATTCTGTCGCCATTGCCGCGATGCGGTCGGTCTCCTTGACGCGCCAGCTGGCGATGTTGCGCAATGTGGTCGTGCCATCAGCAAACAGCGCTGTCACCGCCAGCGTCATCGCGGCATCGGGAATATGGTTGCAATCGAGATCGATGGCCTTCAGCCTGCCATCGAGGGGCGCACGCGCCTCCATCCAGTTCGCGCCCCGCTCGATGCGCGCGCCCATCAACGCCAGTGCATCGGCAAAGCGCACATCGCCCTGAATGCTGTCGCTGCCCACACCCTCGATACGCAGCGGCCCGCCCCCAATCGCGCCGGCCGCGAGAAAATACGAAGCTGATGAGGCATCTCCCTCGACATGGATGACGCCGGGTGAGACATAGCGACTGCCCGCCGCGACGGTGAAACTGCTCCAATCGTCTCGCTGCACGTTCACCCCGAAGCGCGCCATCATCGCCAGCGTGATCTCGATATAGGGTTTCGAAATCAGTTCGCCGGCCACCTCCACGGTGACCTCGCGATCCAGCAGCGGCAGGGCCATCAGCAGCGCAGTGAGAAACTGGCTCGACACGTCGCCACGCACGCTGACGCGTGCCGCATCACTCAGGGTGGCGGGAAAAATTTCCAGCGGCGGAAAGCCTGCATGGCCCCGATAATCGATATTCGCGCCCAATGCGCGCAGCGCATCGACCAGGTCGCCAATCGGCCGCTCGTGCATGCGCGCCACGCCGGACAAGCGGTAATGTCCGCCGGTCAACGCCAGTGCCGCCGTCAGCGGACGGAACGCCGTGCCCGCATTACCCAGGGATAATTCTGCTTCCCTGACCGGGAAAGATCCGTCTCCGCCCTGCACGCGGAACACATGCGCATCCAACTTCTCGATGCTTACACCCAGCGTGCGCAAACCTTCCAGCATGCGCTCGGTATCGTCCGACAACAGCACGTCGCGTATCTCGGTCGCGCCCTGCGCCAATGCGGACAGCAACAGGATGCGGTTGGAAAGACTCTTGGAACCGGGTAACGCGACTGTGCCTTGCGCGCTCAACAAGGGAGGGATGTCGAGGAAATTTTCGGATGTCATCAGCAGTGAACCTTGCAACGGACTAATTTGAGGACGGCATGATACCGCAGCAGGGCTGCGTCAAAGTAGCTTGTGATTTCATGAATGCGGATTGGTGAAACGCACCCGATCCGGCGCGTTGGTGCCGCCGGTCATGACAAAAGTCATTGCCTCCTCCACGCTCCAGTCGGTCAACACCACATCTTCCATGGCCACGATCTCGATGTAGCCGGACGTGGGGTTGGGCGAGGTGGGCACGTAAACTGCCGCCAGTTGCCGCCCTGAATCCGTGTCCGTCATCACCTTGGTAATGAAACCCACCGCTTTCATCTCCGGCGAGGGAAAGCTGATGAGCACCACCCGCTGGCCGGTTAACGGCGGTTTTTGCATGCTTTGCAGGAAGCGTTTGGTGGCACCATAAATGGTTTGCACCAGCGGCAGACGGTCGAGCTGACGTTCCACGAGCGCGATCAGGCGCCGCCCCAGCACCATGGAAGTAAGCAGCCCCACTACATAAAGTCCCACCAGGGTAACCAGGGCAGCCAGCACATATTGCAGATCGGGATTGATCAGCCAGTCGGCCAGCATCCCGGAGAAGGGTCGCAACCCCCGCGCCGCAGCGCGCAGGAAAGGAGCGCCGGTCTGGGCCAGCTGTCTGAAGAGAAAATCGAACACCAGCCAGGTCACCCACAGGGGCGCCACGGTAAAGAAGCCGATCAGGATATGGCGCCAGAAGCGCGGCACCCCCGGTGGCGAGGGATCCGGATTGGACGCGGGAAGCGGGGGCTTGTTATTCATGGTTGCGGCGCGTGATGGTTGGCGACCAGCACGTCGCAGGCCGATTCTGACAGAATGTGCTTGGTCACGCTGCCCAGCAGCAATTCTTCCATCACTCCCTGCCCATGCTTGCCCATCACGATGAGATCGCAATCCAGTTCCTGCTCCTGGGTCAGAATGACGTGCGAGGCATCGCCATGGTGCACACATGTGCGCACCACATCCGGTTTCAAGCCAACATCGGCAGCGATCATCTCCAACTGGGTCAGGGACTCCTGCCTGGCCTCCATCCGGTAATTATTGATGGTTTCCTCGTCAACGCCCGCAAACTGCAGCTTGGACTCGAAGGGCGCCTCGAAGGCGTGCAGTAATACCAGCTCGGCGCGGGGTGCGACCCTGCTCGCCAGTCTGATCGCGGTGGCAGACCAGGGGGAAAAATCCACCGGCACCAGCACCCGGCGGTAGGGTTCATGGGACGTTTGCTTGACCATCAGGACCGGCCGCCGGGTGCGCCGGAGCAAGCGTTCAGCAGTCGTGCCGAGCAGCAGGTGGCTCAGGTAGTCTTCTCCGCGCGCGCCCAGGACAAGAAGATCGGCATCCATGGCGTCGGCCTGGTCGAGGATCATGCACAGCACCGTTCCGGCAGCCAGATGTATTTCGACTGATACACCGTGAGTCTGATTAAGGTCTGCCACCAGTTGCGAAAGCTTCGCGTATGCCTCATCAAGGATATGCTGTTCCACGGGCGGCGCCTGCACTCCCAACAGCCGATGCAGGGTATCCAGTGCACTCTGGCTGACCACATGGGCAATGTCCAGTTTGGCGCCGGTCTCGGCCGCCAGGCGAAAGGCGCGGTCTAACGCGTGACGGGCCGGTGCAGAAAGGTCGGTGGCAGCGATGATGCGGGCCAGAGGTTTCATGGAGTATCCTTTTCAGATCGGATGAGCGTAGTCAGATGTTCTGCCGTGAAAGCCATGGCATCCCGGAATGGGTAAAGCACGATGAGCGCACCGGCCCGTTTGAGCGCGGCACCTTGCGTCTCGTCCCGCGCCACGATGGCGACTTCACCGCCAAAGCGGCGCTGCGCCAGGGCATGAAGCAGGGCGCGGTTGGACTCAAGGTCGGGCAAGGTGCTCACGACCCGAGGCGACCCTTCCAGCGGCAGATTATCCAGAAAATCGGGGTCCTGACCATCGCCGAAGCGCACCACCATACCCTGGCGACGCAGATACCGCACCACTTCGGGGTCAAAATCCACGCCCAGCACAGAAAGCCCCGCCTCCTCCAGGCGCCGGGACAAAGGCTCACCAAAGCGCCCCAAACCGAAGATTATCACGTCCGGTGATTCGGTCCCATGAGCCTGCCGCTCCATTGCAAGCTCCCGGTGCGGGTGCCGGCGTTCGAACGGTGCAAGCCAGGGCGCCAGCCGTTCATACAGGGGCTGGGAATAGAGAATCATGTAGGTGGACAGGGTAATGGTCACCACGCCCACCAGCGTGGTAAGTCCCAGAGCCTGCACACCCACATGACCGAGACTGATGCCCATGGCCACGAACACAATGGAAAATTCACTGATCTGGGCCACGGTGAGCCCCGCAAGAAAGCCGGTGCGCTTGCGGTAGCCCATGTAGCCCATGATAGCCATGACGATGAGTGGATTGCCGATGAGCACGAAGGCCGACAGTACCGCTGCCGGCCATAATTCTTCGCCCAGGGTGGAAAAATCCAGCTTGGCTCCCAAGTCGATGAAGAAGAACAACAGCAGAAAATCCCGGATCCCGGTGAGCCGCGCACCGATGGCCTCGCGATAGGAAGTGGAGGCCAGGGAGAATCCCGCCAGGAAGGCACCCGCCTCCTTGGAAAAACCTGCCCAATCTCCCATCGCCGCCAGGCCCGTGCCCCACGCAATAGCGAATACCAGCAGCAACTCCTGGGAGCGCGCCATGGCGCGCACCACGCCGGGTAGCACATGGCGCATCAGCACAAACATCAGTAATGCCGCCGCCGATACGCGCGCGAGCAACGACCCCGCAACCTCCCATGCACCCGCATCCGCGGCCCCACGCAGGGCGCTCATGGACATCATGGCCAGCACGACGGCGATATCCTGGACGATCAGGAAGCCTACCGCGATGCGGCCATGCAGCGAGTCGAGTTCGCGCTTGTCGGAGAGCAGCTTGACGATGATGATGGTGCTGGAGAAGGTCAGCGCCACCGCCACATAGATGGCCTCCATCACCTCCCTCCCCGTGGCGAGGGTAAGCAGGAAGCCGAACAGGATGGTAAAGCCGAGCTGACCCAGCCCCGTGGCCAATGCCACCGGACCGATGTGGCGCACATGGGTGATGTCCAGTTTCAGCCCCACCAGGAAGAGCAGCACCGCCACACCGATCTGCGCCAGAAGGTCGATCTGGTCGTGAGCACGCACCAGCTCGAAGCCCGCCGGGCCCACCAGAACGCCCACGACGATATAGGCGATCAGCACCGGTTGGCGCAGGCGCACGGCCACGGCGCCGACAGTAGCGGCGATCACCAGCAGGACTGCCAGTTCCGCAAAGGGTTCGTACATGTTTTTCCGTAGCACTGATCACGGGGTGTACGCATTATCACACTGCAATGGCGATCTGCGCACCTGTTCGCACCGTCATGCTTCAGCATCAAAGAGAAAAAATTCAACCGCGAGCTCCCCTCCGCCACCTGTTGGCGTATTCAGTTAGAATACGGGCCATGCGTTCAAACTCATGACCTAAGGATCCATCATGTACCAAATCGCTCCGAGCATTCTCTCCGCCAACTTCGCCCGTCTCGGCGAGGAAGTCGATAACGTTCTCGCCTCCGGCGCAGATATCGTGCATTTCGATGTGATGGACAACCACTATGTACCCAACCTGACCATCGGGCCGCTGGTCTGCGACGCGCTACGCAAGCATGGCGTGACCGCACCGATCGACGTGCACCTGATGGTCAAACCGGTAGACCGCATCATTCCCGATTTCGCCAAGGCGGGCGCGACCTACATCACCTTCCACCCGGAAGCGTCCGAACATATTGACCGCACCATCGGGCTGATCAAGGAAAGCGGCTGCAAGGCCGGACTGGTGTTCAATCCCGCCACGCCGCTGGACATACTGGAATACACACTACCCAAATTGGACATGGTGCTGCTGATGTCGGTGAACCCCGGCTTCGGCGGCCAGAAATTCATTCCGCATGTGCTGGACAAGGCGCGCAAGGTACGCAAGATGATAGACGCAGGTGGTCACAATTGCCGTCTGGAAATCGACGGCGGCGTGGGTCCGGCGAACATCCGCGAAGTCGCGGCGTCAGGCGCGGACACTTTCGTTTCAGGCTCTGCCGTGTTTGGCGCACGCAAGGACAGCGATCCGCACCACTATGACAGCGTAATCGCCGCGATACGCGCCGAACTGGCCAGGGTATAAGCGCCATGAACGCCCGCCAACTGACAAGCAATCCGGTATTTCTTGTTGTTGCCGCGCTCTTGCTGACTGGTTGTGACCGGATTACCGGCGCCGACCAGCAGAGAATCCTTGATGCCGAATCGATCGGTTATGCCTGCCGTGTGTCGCAAAGAACGCCGGAAGACTGCATGAAGGAAAATGAGTCGCACAGCCCGACTTATGTATTGCGCGGCTGGAAGGCAGCCAGCATGGACATCGAAGACAAGATAATCGATCCGAGCATGGGCAAGAACAAGCCTGCCAGATCAGCGGTTGAGGCCGGGCCCGCAGCCGACAAATCTCCCGCAGCGGAAAAATCCGCGTCGGGCACCATCGGGAAGAAGAGCGTTCCCTGACGAAAAATCATGCCACAGGCCCCCACTACCCGAAAATTTTCTCCGCCGGTCGGCGTGCAAGCCATCGTCATCGACCTCGATGGCACGATGTTGCACACCGCGCCGGAGCTTGCCGAAGCGGCCAACCGCATGTTGCGCGACATGGATTATCCGCCTGTGTCGCAGGCGTTGCTGGCAAGCTATATCGGCAACGGCATCGGCTGGCTGGTCAAACGCGCATTAACCGGAGAAATGCATGCCACGCCGGATGCCGCACTGTACGAGCATGCCCTGCCGATTTTTGAAAAGCACTACACCGATGTCCTGCTGGCCAGCCAGCTGTTCGACGGCGTGATCGATGGCCTGGAGGCCATGCGTGCGGCAGGTTTTCGTCTGGGTTGCATCACCAACAAGCTGGCGCGCTATACCGGGCCGTTGTTGCAGGGCGTCGGACTGGCGCAGTACTTCGAGATCGTCATCTCCGGCGACACCCTGCCGGAAAAGAAACCACATCCGCTGCCGTTGCTGCATGCCGCCCGTTTTTTCGGCGTGCCGCCCGAGCACATGCTGCTGATCGGCGATTCGCTCAACGATACCCTTGCGGCGCGTGCCGCGGGCTGCCCGGTGTTCTGCGTGCCTTACGGCTACAATCACGGCGAACCGGTGAACAGCCTGGATATGGATGCGGTGATTGCCGATTT
>JBFKMJ010000003.1:0-20197 GCA_041629915.1 Gallionella sp. | reverse complement strand
CGCCCGAGCCGGTGGTTCAGCAGGTCATCGAGACCATTCCTGCGCAGCCCCCGCTCCCCCCGCTACCTGATCTGTTTGAGAGCGACGGGCTCATGCTGGATGCCATCGCGGGCCTGGTCGGCAATCAGTCGTTGATGAAACTCTTTTCTGCCGAGCGGATCATTCGCAAAGTTGTCGCCACCATCGACAACCTGCCCCGCGAGCGCGTGCCGCCCAGGGTAATGCCAGTCAGGCCGACGCCCGGTTGGCTCATCACGGAAGGCCCCGAAGGCAGCAAAACCATCAGCCCGAAAAATGCCTTGCGTTATGCGGCTTATGTGGAAGTTGCCGAGGCGATCGATGCGCAAAAGCTGGTTGAAGTCTATATTCGGTTCTACCCGTTGTTCCAGCAGGCCTATGAGGAACTGGGCTACCCGAAAAAATATTTCAACGATCGTCTGCTGGTGGCGATCGACAATATGCTGGCCGCGCCCGACCTCGAAAAACCTGCCAAACTGGTTCAACCTCACGTGTTATATCACTTTGCCGACCCCGATCTTGAAGCGCGTTCGGCCGGCCAGAAAATTCTCATGCGGGTGGGCAGCAAGAACGAAGCAAAAATCAAGGCCAAACTGCGCGAGATAAAGCAGCAGCTGATACGCCACATGCGCGACCAGAAGTTGGGCAGTGCCGGGTAGCTTTGCCTGCCCCCCGGCATAGACCCTGGCCTCCCCGTATGTCTGAATTATTCAAGCCGGCCTTTTTCCAACCTTCCGCCTGATGCGGCCGCGTATTCGGCAACCGTGCCGGCATGGTTTGATGATGCCATGCAGCATTGACTGCCCCGGTTTAGCGGATTAGAGTGAGCCACGCAGCATTCATCGGAGCGAAGCATGAATAGATCCGTGGGCTCTTTCCTCTCGCTGGCCTTGCTGGTGATCCTTCCCCTGACAGCCTTTGCCAAAACGGTTGTGGTGGCCGAAATCGACGGCGCCATCAGCCCGGCCAGTGCCGCCTATTTTCTGCGTGCCCAGAATGAGGCAGAACGGGCGCAGGCAGAATTGCTGGTGCTCAGGCTCAATACGCCGGGCGGACTCGACTCTTCCATGCGCGAGATGATTCAGGGCATTCTTGCTTCACCTGTACCGGTGGCCACTTATGTCGCGCCTTCCGGTGCGCGCGCCGCCAGTGCCGGCACCTATCTCCTTTACGCCAGCCATATCGCCGCGATGACGCCCGGTACCAATCTGGGTGCCGCTACGCCGGTGGCTATCGGCATTGGCGGAGCATCCGACAAGCCGTCACCGGGTAGTCCTGGCGACGGAAAAGAACGCGCACCGGCCGCCAGCAGCATGGAAAAAAAGGCGGTGCAGGATGCCGCCGCCTATCTGCGCAGCCTCGCCCAGTTGCGCGGCCGTAACGCCGAATGGGCGGAGAAGGCGGTGCGCGAAGCCGAGAGCCTGTCGGCCGATGAAGCGCTGAAGCTGAAAGTGGTGGACTTCGTCGCCGCCGATCTGCCCGACCTGCTGCGTCAGGCCGATGGGCGCAGCGTCAAGGTGGCGCAGGGCGAGCGCCGGCTCGAACTGGAGGGCGCCGCCATCGTCACCGTCGAGCATAACTGGAAGGAACGCATGCTGGCTGCGGTGGCCGACCCGAACATCGCGCTGATCCTGATGATGCTGGGCATCTATGGGCTGCTGTTCGAGTTCTACACGCCGGGCTTTGGCGTGGCCGGCGTCATTGGCGCCATCAGCTTGCTGCTGGCACTGTATGCGCTTGCCATGCTGCCGATTAATGCCACCGGCGCCCTGTTCCTGCTGTTGGGCATCGCGCTGATGGCGACGGAAGCTTTCGTGCCAAGCTTCGGCGCTTTCGGTATCGGCGGTATCGTCGCCTTCGTCGCCGGCGCGCTGATGCTGATTGACGCCGACATTCCCGGTCTGGAAATTTCGCTCGCCTTTGTCCTGCCGCTGGCCGTCACCAGCGCCCTGATACTGGTGGGTATCGGAACTTTCGCGCTGCGCGCCCGACGCAGACCCGTCGTCACCGGCAACGCGGCAATGGTCGGTGGCACGGCGATGGCACTTGAGGATTTCGAGCGCGAAGGCTGGGTGCAGGCTCTCGGCGAGCGCTGGCATGCGCGCAGCGAAACACCCCTGACACGCGGCGCACGGGTTCGAATCGTGGCGGTGGAAGGGCTTACCCTGGTGGTGCAATCTGAACATAAAGGAGAGTAATCATGATCTGGGATATTGGCTGGAGTGGTGCGCTGCTGCTTATCATTGCGCTGGCAGTAGCAAGCGTACGCATCTTGCGGGAATACGAGCGCGGCGTGGTGTTCCTGCTCGGGCGCTTCTGGAAAGTGAAGGGGCCGGGCCTCATCATCATCGTGCCGGGCATTCAGCAGATGGTGCGGGTGGACCTGCGCATGATCGTGATGGACGTGCCGAGTCAGGACGTGATTTCGCGCGACAATGTTTCGGTGAAGGTGAATGCCGTGGTGTATTTCCGCGTCGTCGATCCGGAGAAAGCCATCATCCAGGTGGAAAACTTCATTGAGGCGATTTCGCAACTGGCACAGACCACATTGCGTTCGGTGCTGGGCAAGCATGAACTGGATGAAATGCTGGCCGAGCGCGAGCGCCTGAACATCGACATCCAGCAGATTCTCGATGCGCAGACCGACGCCTGGGGCGCCAAGGTGGCCAATGTGGAGATCAAGCATGTGGATATCGACGAATCCATGGTGCGCGCCATCGCGCGCCAGGCCGAAGCCGAACGCGAGCGGCGCGCCAAGGTGATTCATGCCGAGGGCGAGTTGCAGGCTTCGGAAAAACTGCTTCAGGCCGCCCAGGTGCTGGCGCAGTCGCCGCAGGCCATGCAACTGCGCTATCTGCAGACACTTAATGCCATTGCCGGCGACAAGAGCAACACCATCGTGTTCCCGCTGCCGACGGAATGGATCGACTCACTGGGAAAATTAGGCCGCGGTCAGGCCACCAAGACATAAGGGAAAGGAGCAAAAAATGAGCAGCAGAGACGCGTATGTGCAGAGAATGAAGGCCAGGCTGGATGAATGGAACGCCGATATTGACAAACTTTCCGCCAAGGCCGAAGTGGCCGAGGCGGATGCAAAAATAGCCTATCTGGCTCAAGTCGAGAACCTCAGGGCAAAGCATGCAGAAGCCAGGCGGGAGCTGGACAAACTGGGTGCTGCAGGGGAGGGCGCGTGGGAAGACCTGCGTGCCGGGGTTGAGACGGCCTGGGAGGCTATTGGCAATGCCACCAAGGAGGCATTGTCCCGCTTCAAATGATATTGCGCGCTGGATCGCAACCTGACGGGGTAATGACGGAATCCATGCCTGTTTCGTGTTTTTCGTGAATAAACAGCCTGGGTTCAGGTCAATACATGCTACAAGGTTTCCAGCACCACGAAGGCAACAGCCATATCGCGCTCGTCGCTGATGGAAAGATGATGTGCAGTGACACCGAGTTGGGCAAGATGGTCGCGTAGCGCGTCGCCGAAGAGAAAAACAGGTTTGCCGAGACCGTCATGTGTGATGCTGATGTGCTGGAAACTGACGGGGTGGCGCATGCCGCTGCCGACGGCCTTGGCGAACGCCTCCTTGGCGGCGAAGCGCTTAGCGAGCAGGCGCGGAATGTTCGGGCTGGCCTGGATTTCCGTCAACTCGTGCTCGCTCAGCAAGCGCGCCGCGAAACGTTCGTCGTAACGCGCCCACAGCGCCTTGATGCGGGAAACTTCGACGATGTCGGTGCCGATTCCAAATATCATGATAATTTTACCGCGCGGCTCCTTGCACTCTGGCTTGCTCGCTACGGTTTCTCTGGATGTTTGGCGAGCAGCGCCTTCATCTTCCGCACCGCCGCATCCAGCCCGATGAAGACCGATTCCGCGATGATGGCATGGCCGATATTCAGCTCGATGATGTGGGGGATCGCGACGATGGGTTGCACGTTGTGGTAGTGCAGGCCGTGTCCTGCATTTACTTGCAGGCCTTGCGCGTGGGCATGTTCCGCCGCGGTGCGGATGCGCTCCAGCTCATGCGCGCGTGCCGGCACGCTGTCGGCGTCGGCGTATTTGCCGGTATGCAGTTCGATCACGGGCGCACCGGTGCGTCGCGCCGCATCAACCTGCTTCGGATCGGGATCGATGAACAGCGACACGCGAATGCCCGCCGCCGCGCAGCGTTCGCTGGCAGCCTTGACGGTGTCAAAGTAGCGCACCACGTCCAGCCCGCCCTCGGTGGTCAGTTCCTCGCGCCGTTCCGGCACCAGACACAAATCATGTGGCTTGACACGCAGTGCGTTCGCAATCATTTCATTCGTCACGGCGCATTCGAGGTTCATGCGCGTCTGCAGCATGTCGCGCAGGATTTCAACATCCGCATCCTGAATGTGCCTGCGATCTTCGCGCAGGTGCAGGGTGATGACATCGGCACCCGCCTCCTCGCAAATCAGGGCGGCGCGCACCACATTGGGATAGCGCGCCCCGCGCGCCTGGCGCAATGTGGCGATGTGGTCGATATTCAGTCCGAGCTTCATCATTTTTTGAGTCCAATACCTGTGCAAGCAAACGCGCAACGTAACAGAGGCTGAATCGGGATGCAATATGCTGCACAAACGGATTTGATTATCCCGGCAAATGGAACTAGGATGAGCCTCCTTCTATGGGATAACAAAAAATCATTGCACCGCTTGCCCGGAGTGTGGTCGATGGCTGACCATTCCCTTTCTGCAATATGTGGCATTGGCTGGAGGAAGTGCGAAAAACCTGATGTGGTGTGTTTTCTGATCTTCAATTACACAAAGGAGTGTGACATGAATTCAGTTTGTTTGCGTCAGTTGGCGAGTGTGACGGCATTGCTTTTCTTTGTTTGCGGGTCGGCCGTAGCGTGGGAAGGGGATATCAAACGGGTTCCCATTCCGGGAGGTCTGACGGCGAAGACTCTGCCCGATGCAAATAGCAAGGGTGCGAAGCTTTTTGCCTCATATTGCGGTCAGTGCCACAGTCTTCCGAGTCCCAGAATGCATTCAAGGGCAGACTGGCCCATGCGGTTCGGAAAAATGATGGATCACGTCAAGCTTCTGGCTGGAGCTGATCCTGGCATCAAAATACCGACCGGGAATGAAAAGCAGGAGATTGTTTCCTATCTGGAAGAGATGGGATTTATCGGGCTTGCTGAATATGCACCACTGCTTACAAAACCGGAAGGATTCAAGGTTGCATGGTATTGCTCGGCATGCCACGCTGTGCCGGATCCTGTCCAGTTCCCGGCAAAGGGCGCGACCCAGCTTTCTGCAAAGGAATGGGGTCTGGTCATCGACCGCATGAACGCTTACAGAAAGCAGCAGGGCAGGGAAGAGATGAGCGTTTCCGACAGGAATTCGATTGTGGATTTCCTCACCAAGAACCGACCCTAGACCTGTTGTCGTGGAGGGAGGCAAATTCCTCAGGGTCTTTGCAGTTCCTTGATTAGTTCACGTGTGCGCAGTGTTTTGCCGCCGAGATAGTGGTTCAGCAACAGGCGCATCAGTTGCTTGCTCTGTTGTGCGGTAACCGGATCGGCATAGTCGTCCGCTGCCATGTCGAGCAGGGTCTTGCCGAGCACAGGCAAGCCCGTCTGGACGTGGCTGTCATCCGGTAACGCCCCGCGCTCTGCGGCATAACGGTAGCCGACTTCGGCGCGAACCAGTTTATCGCTGCCGGCCTCGCGCTCCAGCGTCAGCGCGTAGCCCAGTTCCTGCAGGAGGTGTTTTTCAAAACAGCGCAGAGTGGCGGCGTGATCGATTTCGTGCGCCAGACGATGCAAGGTGGCGCGGTAGTAATCGAACAGTTGCTCATGAGGATCATCACGTGCCAGCAGGTTGAGTAGCAGTTCATTCAGATAAAAACCGCACATCAGCGCCGTGCCTTGCAGATAAGGTTGTCCTCCCTGCCATTCCGCACTGTGCAGCGTGCGTACTTCGCCTTTGCCAAACCATGAGAGCAGTAACGGCTGAAAATTCATCAGCACGCCGCGCAAGCTGGATTTGGGGCGCCGTGCGCCGCGCGCCATGACCGGCAAGCGCCCGTGCCTGCGGCTGAATACATCGAGGATCAGGCTGGTTTCGCGAAACGGATAACTGTGCAGCACAAAAGCCGGCTCATCCTGCTGCCTGTTCCGGCTTGCAGCGGTCATTCGTAGCCCAGCGAGCGCAACACGCGTTCGTCGTCGGCCCAGCCGCTGCGTACCTTGATGAACACTTCGAGGAATACCTTGCCGTCGAAAAGTTTTTCCATGTCAAGGCGCGCCTGCGTGGCGATTTCTTTCAGTTTTTCGCCCTTTTTTCCGATCAGCATCGCCTTGTGCGCTTCCTTGTCCACCAGAATGGCGGCGTGAATGCGGCGCAGCTTGCCTTCCAGCTTGAATTGTTCGATCACCACGCTGACCGAATACGGCAACTCTTCGCCGGTGAAGCGGAACACCTTTTCGCGCAACATCTCCGCCGCCAGGAAGCGTTCACTGCGATCGGTGATGTCATCCTCATCGTAGATCAGTTCGCCTGGGGGCAGGAGTCGACGCAGCGCCTCGCGCAATTCATCCAGCTTGCTGCCCTGTTTGGCGCTGACCGGGATGATATCGGCGAACTGGAAGTCAGCCGCGACCCGTTCGGCAAAAGCAAACAGCTGTCCCTTGTCGGCCACTTCATCGATTTTGTTGATCACCAGCAACACCGGGCGGTTGTCCGGCAACAGCTTGAGCACCTCGCGGTCGCGCTCATCGTAGCGCAGCGCCTCGATCACGAATACCACCACCTGCACGTCACGCAGGCTGCTGGTGACAACGCGGTTCATGCCGCGGTTCAGCGCGTTCATGTGTTGGGTCTGGAAGCCCGGCGTATCGACAAATATGAATTGCGCATGCTCGTCGGTGGAAATGCCGTGGATGCGATGGCGCGTAGTCTGCGCCTTGCGCGAGGTGATGCTGATCTTCTGGCCGACCAGACGGTTAAGTAAAGTGGATTTGCCCACGTTGGGGCGTCCGACGATGGCGATGAAACCGCTGCGAAATGTTTTTTCTGTCATGGGGGTAATTGTTGATAGGCGGCCTGCGCCGCCTGTTGTTCGGCATTGCGGCGGCTGCTGCCTTCGCCGCGCGTATAAATCTCCAGCGCCGGAATGGCACACTCCACCTGAAAGGATTGCGCGTGCGCCTGGCCTTGTGTGGCAATCACGCTGTAAGTTGGCAGGGGAAAGCGCCTGCCCTGCAGATATTCCTGCAGCAGGGTCTTGGCATCCTTGCCGAGTGTCTGCACGTCAACCTGCGCCAGGTAAGGCACGAACAACCCCAGCACGACCTTTTCGGCAGCGGCAAAACCGCCATCCAGCAGCGTTGCGCCGAACAAAGCCTCCAATGCGTCGGCCAGGATGGAAGGGCGGCGAAAGCCGCCGCTCTTGCGCTCGCCTTCGCCGAGGCGCAGATGGCTGCCGAGATCAAGCTGTTGCGCCAGGTTGACCAGGGTGTCCTCCCTGACCAGATTGGAGCGCAGCCGCGAAAGCTCACCCTCGCTCAGCTGCGGATAGCTGTCATACAGGTATTTTGCGATGACGCAGCCCAGTACGCTGTCGCCCAGAAATTCCAGGCGTTCGTTGTGCTCCGTCGTATGACTGCGATGGGTCAGCGCGCGCTGCAGCAATCGGGGCTGTGTGAAAACATACCCCAGCTGCTCGCACAGTGCTTTGCTTTCCCGGTTAGTCACTGCTCGGATTAAAGTCCAGAACCAGGCTGGCGTTGCCTGCCAGCGGAATATTGACAGAATAGCTTGCGCTCAATGACAACCGCCCCCCGTCTTTTGCGATCGCGATATCTTCAGCCGTGACTGCCTTGATGTCGTCGATTGATGCACGCTTGCTGAAGGCCATGCGGATGTCGCTCGGACTGGCTTGCTGCATTTCAGGATCATTGACGATAGCGACAAGGACATTCCTGATTGTTGCGTCCTGCATGTAGGCCGGGACAAGTTTTAACCCGGTAATGCTGGCGAGAATCAGAATCACAGATCCAAACAGGAATCCGGAAAAAGTTAACCCGCGTTGCTTTGATGGCATTGCCTTGTTCATGCTGTTCTCCTCTTGGCTCAGTTAATAGACAGGCCGATCCGCTTCAGATCGGAGAAATTCATCCAGATAAAAAATGCCTTGCCGACAATCTGGTGATCCGGAACGAATCCCCAGTAGCGGCTGTCGCGGCTGTTGTCACGGTTATCGCCGAGCATGAAGTAGTGCCCCTCAGGCACCTTGCAGCGCACCATCTCATCGTCATATGCACAATTCTCGCGTCCCTTGAATTCGGACACGCCATCAAGGCGCAGCGTTGGCCGTTCGGGGTTGATGAGTATCATGTGCTCGCGCCCGGCGAACGATTCGATGCGTCTCTCGGTATGCACGAAGTTTAGCCCGGTCTCGACGTAATTGTAATCGCCATCCGCCTGCTGTGGTTGCTCAACGCCGTTAATCCACAAACGCTTGTTGCGATACTCGACGGTGTCGCCGGGAAGCGCAATGACGCGCTTGATATAGTCCAGCGAAGGGTTTTCGGGATAGCGGAATACCATGACGTCCCCGCGCTGCGGGTCATTGATCTGTATCAGTTTCCGGTTGACGACGGGCAAGCGGATACCATAGGTGAATTTGTTCACCAGGATGAAGTCGCCGACCTGCAGGGTGGGAATCATCGAACCGGACGGAATCTTGAATGGCTCAGCCAGGAAGGAGCGGATAAAGAATACGACCAGAATCACCGGAAAGAAGCTCTTGGCGTATTCCACCCACCAGGGTTCGGCCGCGCCGCCGCGCCTGCCGGCCAGCACGAAGCGATCCAGCAGCCACACTCCGCCGGTGACCAGCAGCAGTACAAACAAAATCAGTGCGAAATCCATTGGCTCCCCTAATCATCCACGCGCAGAATCGCCAGGAATGCCTCCTGCGGAATTTCCACGCTACCCACCTGTTTCATGCGCTTCTTGCCGGCCTTCTGTTTCTCCAGCAATTTCTTCTTGCGCGAAATGTCACCGCCATAGCATTTGGCCAGCACGTTCTTGCGCAGCGCCTTGACGTTTTCGCGCGCGATGATGTTCGAGCCGATGGTCGCCTGGATTGCCACGTCGTACATCTGGCGCGGGATCAGTTCGCGCATCTTGGCGGCCACTTCGCGTCCGCGATACTGGCTGTTGGCGCGGTGCACAATGACCGCCAGCGCGTCCACTTTTTCGCCATTGATCAGCATGTCCACCTTGACCACATCCGCGGCGCGATATTCCTTGAACTCGTAGTCCATCGACGCATAGCCGCGCGACACCGACTTCAGCCTGTCGAAGAAGTCGAGCACGATCTCCGCCATCGGCATCTCATACACCAGCTTCACCTGCTTGCCGTGATAGCTCATGTTGACCTGCATGCCGCGCTTCTGTGTGCATAGCGTAATCACCGATCCGACATATTCCTGCGGCATGTACAGATTGACCGTGACGATCGGCTCGCGGATTTCATCTATCTTCGAGGGGTCGGGCATTTTGGACGGATTGTCCACCATCAGCATCGTGCCATCGCGCAGCACCACCTCATAAATCACCGTGGGTGCGGTGGTAATCAGGTCCATGTCGAACTCGCGTTCCAGACGTTCCTGCACGATGTCCATGTGCAGCAGGCCGAGGAAGCCGCAACGGAAGCCAAAACCAAGCGCCTGCGATACTTCCGGCTCGTATTGCAGCGCGGCATCATTCAGCTTGAGTTTCTCCAGCGAGTCACGCAGCGCCTCATACTGGTTGGATTCCACCGGGAACAGTCCGGCGAACACCTGTGGCTGCACCTCCTGGAATCCGGGCAGTGCTGCTGCGGCAGGCTTGGCCTGATGGGTGATGGTGTCGCCCACCTTGGCGTCCTGCAATTCCTTGATGCCGGCGATGATGAAGCCCACCTGGCCGGCGGACAGCGTTTCGCGGTTCTGCGATTTAGGGGTGAACACGCCGATATGCTCGGTCAGGTGCTGTGCGCCGGTGGCCATCAGCAGGATTTTTTCCTTGGACCTGAGCGTGCCGTTGACAATGCGTACCAGCATTATCACACCCACGTAGTTGTCGAACCATGAGTCAATGATCAGTGCCTGCAACGGCGCATTCGGGTCGCCCTTGGGCGGCGGCACCCTGACAATCAGTGATTCCAGCGCATCCAGCACGCCTTCGCCGGTTTTGGCCGAACAGCGCACCGCATCTTGCGCATCGATACCGATCACGTCCTCGATTTCCGCAATGGCATTTTCCGGGTTGGCGGACGGCAAGTCGATCTTGTTCAGCACCGGCACCACTTCCACGCCCAGATCCAGCGCGGTGTAGCAGTTTGCCACGGTCTGCGCCTCGACACCCTGCGAGGCGTCCACCACCAGTAGTGCACCTTCGCATGCTGACAGGGAGCGCGACACTTCATAGGAAAAATCCACATGCCCCGGCGTGTCGATCAGGTTGAGGTTGTATACCTGCCCGTCGCGCGCCTTGTAGCTCAGCGCGGCGGTTTGCGCCTTGATGGTAATGCCGCGCTCACGCTCCAGCGCCATCGAGTCAAGCACCTGCGCTTCCATTTCGCGGTCGGACAGCCCGCCGCACAACTGAATGATACGGTCCGCCAGCGTGGATTTGCCGTGGTCGATATGGGCAATGATGGAGAAATTACGGATGTGTTGCATGAGCGCCTAAATAATAATCCCGCCGCAACCGGCGTTTTGACTGCGCCTAAACTTGCACTGTCTTTGACAAAGCTTGTTTTCGCAAGGCGCGAATTCTAGCCGATTTGGGCGGGATGCGCAGGATAGTGATTATTTTTCGTCGAGTCTGATCGCCACGTATGAGGCAGCGTCGCCGCGCTGCACCAGCAATGCGATATTGCGTCCTTCGGGAACCTGCTTGATAATCTCATTGAACTGTTTCAGCGAACGGATTGGCATATTGCCGATTGCCAGCAGTACATCTCCCTGTTGCAATCCGGCCGCGCGCGCGGCCGAGCCTTTGACCTCTTCCACCAGAAGTCCCCCCTTGATTTGCAGTTCCCGTAACTGTTCACGGGTCAATTCGGTAACGGCAATACCGAGTCGTGAGACCATCTCGGCCACCTCGTCGGCCAGTTTTCGGGCAGAGCGTGCCAGCTTTCCCTCTTCCGGCATTTCGCCGACCTCTATCGTGATGCGCCGAATCGCGCCTTTGCGCCACAACTCCATCACGACCTTGCTGCCGGGTCTGGTTGCCGCAACAATGCGCGGCAAATCGCCGGAGCTGTCTACGGTTTTGCCATCGAACTTGAGAATCACATCACTCGCCTCTATCCCTGCCTTGTCAGCCGGACCATCTTTTTCGACGTGGCTGATAAGCGCGCCGACGGGTTTGCTCAGGCCGAATGATTCGGCCAGCTCGCTGGTCAGCTCCTGGATCATGACGCCGATGCGCCCGCGCGTCACCTTGCCGGTGGCGCGCAACTGGTCGGTTACCTGTTTCGCCACATCGATCGGAATGGCGAAAGACAAACCCATCGACCCGCCAGAGCGGGTATAGATTTGCGAATTGATGCCGACCACCTCGCCGTTCATGTTGAACAACGGCCCGCCGGAGTTGCCGGGGTTGATCGCCACGTCGGTCTGGATGAACGGCACAAAATTTTCCTGCGGCAAAGAACGACCCTTGGCACTGACAATACCCGCCGTGACACTGCTGTCGAAGCCGAATGGTGAGCCGATGGCGACAACCCATTCGCCAACCTTGAGTTTGTCCGGATCACCCACCGTGATTGTTGGCAGGCCGCCGGCTTCAATCTTCAGCAGCGCCACATCGGTGCGCTTGTCCGCACCGATGACCTTGGCGCTGAACTCGCGTTTGTCGGTCAGGCGCACGGTAATCTTGTCGGCGCTGTCCACTACATGCGCGTTGGTCATGATGTAGCCGTCTGTGCTGATGATGAAGCCCGATCCCAATGATTGGGATTCCCGCTCGCGCGGCATCTGTGGCGCGAAGCGGCGGAAAAATTCATAGAACGGATCGCTCTCCGGTATATTGGGAAAGCCCTGCGCATTGCGGATGATCTGCGTGGTGCTGACATTGACTACCGCCGGCCCCTGTTTTTCGACCAGTTCGGTGAAGTCGGGAAGTCCATTGGCCTGAGCCAATGAGAAAAAAAACATGCTTGCCAGCAGAACTGCCAGACCAGAAAACTTTTTCAACATGTGCATTTCTCCTGAAAAAAATTAGCCAATCGCATGATTAAGGGTTAGCTATCGCCCCTGCCGCATTGACGTGCAATATAGGGCAGGTTCTGACGGTGAGACTGGTGTGATGAGGCCCATTTGGCAAATATGAAGCCAATGGCCAAACCGGTCAATGCGCCACCCGCCGCATAGGCATCGCTTTGCTCTGGTTGCCCGGCCAGCAGGGTGCCGAGGGTGGCGCCCGCGAACAACAGCAGCAACGGCAACAGGTAGACCAGTCCAATCCCACGCAATACCGTGCCTTCTGCAACCGATACAATAACCTCATCCCCCACGCGGGCATTGACCGAATTGTCCACCTGGAATCGACGCGGTTCGCTGCAAAACAACTGGGACAACTTGCCGGATCCGCAACCCTTGCCGCTGCATTGCCCGCAGCTACCGCCCTGATTGGCCTGGACAAAAGCAAGTTTACCCTCGACGTGGACGACAATGGCGCGTGTTTCCAGCATGATTACTTGCCTTTATGGCGTATCGAGTCGAGTACCTGTATCACCGTGCGCGCCGGAACTTCGCCAACCACAGTGAACAATTGCTTGCCTACGACCTTGTGATACAGATTGACCGCGCCTCGGCTGGACAGGCCGCTTGCATTGTCTTCGCTCTCGTCAACGGGCTCGATGAACACGGAGATCGCACTCAGCCCGTCAGAATATACAATTTGTGTCACGGGCGTGTCTCTGCCGCGCAAGGGACGCTGTATCTCCATGGTTTTCTTGAACCCGGCCGGCAGGGCATTTACCGTCCAGCCGCTGTTCACCGGGGTGCCGCCCTTGATTGGCTCAGGTGATGTGGGGAGTTTATTGTCCGGCGTGATGGTGTCAATCCAGGAGCGGTCGATGTTTCCGCCAATTTGCAACTGGGTGAAGGTGTACTGTTCGATTATCTGGTTTTTGTCGCCCAGCACGGCTGCCTTCAGCAGCAGGCCCGATCCGGTGTGCGCCCAGATCTTGTGAGCATAGCGAAGCGTGTCCTTGGGTTCGAACAGAATGACTTGTGCGCTGTATCCTGCCACACGTGCCACGCCTATCTGCTCTGCCTGATAATTCGCGCTCAGTGTGGAAATTTGCTCTGGCAGCAAGGCCGGGAAGCGGATGCGCACCTGCTGGCTGTCAACCTGCACCATTTTGTGGTTGATATAGCACCAGACCTGCCCTTGATGCCGGATGATTTTGCGCTTTGGGCCGTCCAGGCTTTCCAGTTTTTCATATTCCCCATTCGCCTCGACGACGTGGGAAATGCGCGAAGTCTCAACCCGATTGTCATACTGATAGACAAAAACGCCACTGTAATCGGTCTGATGGGCGGCAAAGGCGACAATTTTGAGCCAGTCAAGGCTTTCCGCATGTGCATTGGCGGCAACAGCCAGCAGTAAACCACAAAACGCAGCAGGCATTCTCATTGTTGCTGTTCCTTCATCGCCTTCCCTGATTGCGTCATTTTCCGCCTATGCCGTAGGCGACAGTGCGAACATACGCCGCTCCGCCGCTCATGTCCGTGCTGGGTGAAAATTCCTGATGAGCCATCAGATAGTCATTGGCGCTGGGCTTGAAATGTGCGCTTGCCGGGCGCAAGGCGGCTTGTTGCATAGCCGTCTGCGGGGAAGTTCCGGGAGCAATCTGCGCCGACATCCACGCCACGACACCGAACGCTGCCAGTGAGGCCGCCGCCGATAATGCGACGGTGCGGATTCTCTGCTTGACTGCGCGGCCGCGTGGCGCCAGCACAACAGGTTCATCCTCCATGCGATCGCGCACTTTTGCGCTCAAATCACAGTGGATATGATCGGGTTGTCGCAGGACATCGCCAATCAGGTGGTAAAGCTCCCAATCCTCGTGCGCTTCGGAATCCCGTTTGATTCGGCTGAGTAAACTTTCCGCTTCATCCTCGAACAACTCGCCGTCCATCAATGCAGAAATGTCTTTATTCATGTTTACCACCTGTTACCTTTCCTGGTTTCCAATAGCGGGCGCAGATTTTCTGCTACCGCCTCACGCGCCCTGAAGATTCTTGACCTCACCGTGCCGATCGGGCAATTCATCACGCTGGCAATCTCTTCATAACTCAATCCCTCAATCTCGCGCAAGGTTAGTGCGCTACGCAAGTCTTCCGGTAATTGCTGCAAGGAAGCCTGCACGACATCGACAACCTGTTTGCTCATGAGTTCATTTTCCGGCGTGCTGACTTCATGCAGCAGGCCGCCGTCTTCAAATGATTCTGCCTCCTCCGCATCGAACGGTGTGCTGGTCGGTGCGCGCCGCTTGTTTGCCAGCAGATGATTTTTCGCCGTGTTGATGCCGATGCGATACAGCCAGGTGTAAAACGCACTCTCTCCGCGAAAGCCTGGCAGCGCGCGATAAGCCTTGATAAAGGCATCCTGCGTGACATCCTCGGCCTCTGCCGGATCCCGCACAAAGCGGGAAATAAGCCGCCCCAGCTTGCGCTGATACTTGGATACCAGTAAATCAAAGGCGTGCTTGTCACCGCGCTGGACGCGTTCAACCAATTGCTGATCAACTTCCTTGTCTGCCATCCCTGACCATTTCAATTATTCTTAATGAACGCCGCGTCCTTCGCGAAGCGCGAGTATAACCGCTCATTCCAGTCGAGTCAGCATGGCCTCTACATTGCCGGGTGAGACCTCAGGAAGAGGAATTGGTTCCCTGAGATAAATCCGGCCATCATGCAAGGGTACTTTTGCTATAGTCCTGACCTTAATCAATGCACCGGGAATCAAATTGCTGCAATTTGACACGCTGATTATCGGCAGCGGCCTCGCCGGCCTGACATTGGCCATCAAGCTGGCCGATCATAAAAAAGTCGGGCTGATCACCAAAAAATCCTTGCTGGACGGCGCAAGCGGCAGGGCGCAGGGCGGCATTGCCGCAGTACTGTCCGAAGACGACTCGCTCGATGCGCACATTCAGGACACTCTGACTGCCGGCGCCGGTCTGTGTGATGAAATTGTTACGCGTTATGTGGTCGAGCACGGCAAAGCCGCCATCGACTGGCTGATCGATCAGGGTGTGCCGTTTACACGGGACAGTTCCAGCGACATGGGTTACCACCTTACCCGTGAGGGCGGACACAGCCGGCGACGCATCATTCATGCGGCGGATGCGACCGGTCACGCGGTTCAGGAGGCGCTTGTCGCGCGCGTGCTGCGCCACCCGAATATCACGGTACTGGAGAATCATTCATCGGTTGACCTGATTACCGGCAGGAAGCTCGGCCTGTCGGACAACTGCTGTTATGGCGCATACGCCCTGAACAGCCTGAGCGACGAAGTTATCACCATTGCCGCCCAGAATACGATTATCGCGACCGGGGGGGCCGGCAAGGTCTATCTCTACACCACCAACCCCGATACGGCGACCGGTGACGGCATTGCAATGGCGTGGCGTGCCGGATGCCGCGTGGCCAACATGGAGTTCATCCAGTTTCACCCGACCTGCCTGTACCACCCGCATGCCAAGTCCTTTCTCATCAGCGAGGCAGTGCGCGGCGAAGGTGGCATTCTGAAGCTGCCCGATGGCACACGCTTCATGCCCCATCACGATGAGCGCGCCGAACTCGCGCCGCGTGATGTAGTCGCCAGGGCAATTGACTTCGAAATGAAAAAGCACGGGCTGGACTGTGTTCATCTGGATATTTCGCATCAATCGGTCGAGTTTCTGCAGGAACATTTCCCGACCATTTACGCGCGCTGCCTGTCGCTGGGCATCAATATCAGCAAGGAACCCATACCGGTGGTTCCGGCCGCACACTATACCTGCGGCGGGGTGGTTGCCGATTTCCATGCGCGCACCGACGTGGAGAACCTGTATGCAGTCGGTGAGACCGCCTACAGCGGGCTGCACGGTGCCAACCGGCTGGCCAGCAATTCCCTGCTGGAATGTCTGGTGTTCGCAGACGCCGCCGTTAGCGATATTCTGAGCAAACCCTGTCGAGTGCTACCCCCGTTGCCCGCGTGGGATGAAAGCCGCGTGACCGACGCGGATGAACAGATTGTCATTTCACACAACTGGGCGGAATTGCGCCATTTCATGTGGGACTATGTGGGCATCGTGCGCACCAACAAACGCCTGCAGCGCGCGCAGCATCGTATCCAGCTGTTGCAGGACGAAATCAATGAGTATTACACCAATTTTCATATCAGCTCGGACCTGCTGGAGTTGCGTAATCTGGTGATGAACGCCGAACTGATCGTGCAAAGCGCCTTGTTGCGCCATGAAAGCCGCGGGCTGCATTTCAGCAAGGACTATCCGGAAACGCTGCCGCAGGCCAGGCATACCGTACTCACGCCACCCACCTGGGTGGCATCGCAGGGGTCAACGCGCTGAATCACCTGCAGCACTGGAATGCAATTCACAAGGCCGCTTGCTTGGTGGCAATGCTAAAATTCGCCGCGATTCCAACAGGACGCCGCCACATACCGGTCATATGATCTATTACGCTCCCATCATCGCTGCTCTCGTTGCGCTGTTGTCGATCGCCGCCCTCCTGCCCAGCAAACTCGGCAAGAAAATCCAGGACATTCCCAACGACCGCTCGTTGCACTCCACTCCCGTTCCGCGCATCGGCGGGGTGGGGCTGATGGCGGGAATATTGTCCGGCTGGGCGTTGATGCCGAGCGCGCTGGCATGGTGGGTGGTGTTGCCGGTACTGATCCTGTTCGGCATTTCCCTGCTCGATGACATGTTTGATCTGACCGTGCGCCGCCGCCTGCTGGCGCATTGTGTCGCTGCCATACTGCTGGTCGTCGGCTCCGGATTGTTCACGCGACATGGCATCTGGGCCGCCATGATCGTGCTACTGTTCACGGTGTGGATGACCAATCTTTATAACTTCATGGATGGCTCGGATGGGCTGGCGGGTGGCATGGCGCTATTCGGGTTTGCCTGCTACGGCGCTGCGGCGCTGATGGCGCACGACGATACGCAGGCGATGTTGAACCTTGCTATCGCGACGGCGGCGCTGGGGTTCCTCTACCATAACTTTCCTCCGGCCAGGATATTCATGGGGGACGCCGGCTCCATCCCGCTTGGTTTTCTGGCGGCCGCGATGGGGTTGTGGGGCTGGCAACAGGGCCATTGGGCAGCATGGTTTCCGTTGCTGGTGTTTTCGCCGTTCCTGGCCGATGCAACCGCGACACTGTTCAAGCGCGCGTGGCGCGGCGAGAAACTTTCCCAAGCCCATCGCAGCCATTATTACCAGCGGCTGGTTCAGATGGGCTGGGGGCATCGCAATACCGCGCTTGCCGAATATGCGCTGATGTTGCTGGCGGGCATGTCGGCCTTGTGGGGCAACCAGTTGGCTTGCATGGGGCAGGGTTGCCTGTTGCTGGGTTGGGGTATGGCCTATTTTGCGCTGATGCTGTCGATAGACAGGCGTTGGCGGAAATATCAATCCGCAGGAAAGGCCATGGCCGATGCTTAAACCCAATATACGTACCATTCTGGCGGTGCTGCACGATGCCGTTGCGGCGGCGCTGGCATGGAGTCTTGCCTACCTGCTGCGTTTCAACTTTGAACTGCCGGCTGATTTTGCCGCAGAGCTGCGGCAGACGCTGGTCTGGGTGGTGATGCTGCAGGTTATCATCTTCTGGCGATTCAACCTGTATCGGGGCATCTGGCGCTATGCCAGTACCACCGACCTGCGCCGTATTTTTCTGGCCGCCATGCTGTCCGCGGCGGCGATTCCGCTGATGTTCTGGATGTTACGCCTCGGGATGGTCATTCCGCGTTCGGTGCTGGTTATCGATCCGCTGCTGCTGATCATGATGATGGGCGGCAGCCGCTTCGTCTACCGGCTATGGAAGGAGCAGGGGCTGTACGGCACCATCAAGCTGCAGGGCGAGCCGGTATTGGTGCTCGGTGCAGGAGATGCGGCGGCCAGCCTGGCCAGGGAGCTGTCCAGGAGCGGCGACTGGCGGCTGGTGGGGTTTCTTGACGACAACACCAAACGCCATGGGCGCACCCTGAACGGCATTCGCGTGCTGGGCGGCCTGGACAGCCTGCCGGATTGGGCGGAGCGGCTCAGTATCCGGCAGGTGATCATTGCGATGCCGTCCAGTTCGCACCAGCAGCGCAAGCGCGCGATCCAGTTGTGCAATGCCGCCCAGGTCAAGGCGCTTACGGTACCGTCGTTCGATGATCTGATGAGCGGCAAGGTGGCTGTGTCGCAATTGCGTGCCATCGAACTCGACGATTTGCTCGGACGCGATCCGGTGCAACTGGATGATGCCGGCCTGCATGGCCTGCTGACGGAAAAAGTGGTCATGGTGACCGGTGCGGGCGGTTCGATCGGTTCTGAACTGTGCCGCCAGATTGCGCGCTTTGCACCCGCCAGACTGGTGTTGTTCGAGCAGAGCGAATTCGCGCTGTATGCCATCGAGCAGGAGCTGCAACAGGCTTTTCCCGCCTTGAAGTTTGCCTGCCTGGTCGGCGATGTGCGCGATGCGGCGCGGGTGGATGAAGTCATGCGGTTGCATCAACCGGGCGTGCTGTTCCACGCGGCAGCCTACAAGCATGTGCCGTTGATGGAGCAGCACAATGCCTGGCAGGCGATTCGCAACAACGTGCTGGGTACCTGGACCGTGGCACGCGCGGCGCAGCAGCACGGGGTCGCCAGATTCGTGATGATCTCCACCGACAAGGCGGTCAACCCGACCAACGTGATGGGTGCTTCCAAGCGGCTTGCGGAGATGGTGTGCCAGGCATTGCAACCTTCCGGCAATACCCGTTTCGTAATGGTGCGTTTCGGCAATGTGCTGGGCAGCACCGGCAGCGTGATCCCGAAGTTCCGTGAACAGATTGCCCGGGGCGGGCCGATTACCGTCACCCATCCCGAGATCACCCGCTATTTCATGTCCATTCCCGAAGCGGCGCAACTGGTGTTGCAGGCCGGGCTGATGGGGCAGGGCGGAGAGATATTCGTGCTGGACATGGGCGAGCCGGTGAAGATTGTCGACCTGGCCAGGGATCTGATCCGCCTGTCCGGCTTTACCGAAGAAGAAATCAAGATCGAGTTCACCGGTCTGCGTCCCGGTGAGAAACTCTACGAGGAGCTGCTGGCGGACAATGAGCATACCCTGCCCACGCCGCACCCCAAACTGCGCATCGCTCAGGCGCGCGGAGTTGACGCGGCATGGCTGGGGAAGCTGCTGGAGTGGACTGCTGTTCCGGCCATGCCCGATGAGCAGGTGCGCACCGCGCTGCGAAGCTGGGTGCCCGAGTACCAGGCGGGCCCGCAACAAGGCGGCGCGTCGTGATATCGGCAGCGATTACTGCCGTGCAACGCCTCACCCTTCCGCCGTTGCGTGTATGCACGGTGCTGCTGGGTTTTTCCGTGCCGATATCCGTGGCGCTGGATAACTTGCTGCTGGCAGCGTTGCTGCTGGGCGGGTTGTTCAATCTGCGCGCAGTCTGGCGCATCGCCGTGCAGCATCCGGTGGCGCGCGCGGCCTGGCTGCTGTTCGGCGTGTTGCTGTTAGCCATATTTTACGGTGCGACGCCGCTGGGCGAGGCGGGTGGGATACTGGCCAAGTACATGGACCTGGCCTTCATTCCGCTGTTCATGCTGGTGCTGTCGGACGAGGTTGTCCGGCGCAGGGCGCAGTATGCCTTCCTCGCCGCGATAGGCTTGACCCTGCTGCTATCGTACCTGGTGGCGCTGGGCGTGTTGCCGATCCAGGACTGGATGAGCAAGTTTGCCACCATGGAAAATGCGGTCATTTTCCATAGCCATATTACGCAGAACAACATGATGGCGTTTGCGGTATTCCTTGCGCTGCTCAATTTGCGTGCCGCAGCTTCGCGCGGTGTGCAGGTGGCCTGGGGTTTGTTTGCCTTTTTGGGAATCATCAATGTGCTGTTCATGGCCCAGGGTCGTACCGGTTATGTGATCCTGCT
>JBFKMJ010000002.1:0-22871 GCA_041629915.1 Gallionella sp. | reverse complement strand
TAATCCGCTGTGCTGCTTGGCGATGTTGTTGATCAGTTCCATCATGTTCACGGTCTTGCCAACACCAGCGCCGCCGAACAGGCCGACCTTGCCGCCCTTTGCAAACGGGCACACCAGGTCGATAACCTTGATGCCGGTTTCCAGCAGATCAACAGACGGGGACAATTCATCAAACTTCGGTGCCTTCTGGTGGATCTCGCGCAGCTCTTCGCAGGCAATTTCACCGGCATCGTCAATCGGCCGCCCCAGCACGTCCATGATGCGGCCAAGCGTGCCGCCACCAACCGGAACCGAAATGCCCTTCCCGGTAGCGTTCACTGCCATGCCACGACGCAGGCCGTCCGAGGAGCCCATGGCGATGGTACGTACCACGCCATCACCGAGTTGCTGCTCCACCTCAAACGTTAAACCCGCTTCGGCCGTCGAAGAAGCAGCATCGGCCAGTTTTAGTGCCTCATATACCTTGGGCATTTGATCACGCGGAAATTCGATGTCAACCACCGCACCGATACACTGAACAATTTTTCCTTGACTCATTTTTAGAATTCCCCGTCTAAATATAATTTTGTGACTTGCCGTCTGCTCTCAATTAACCTGCTGCGGCTGCGCCTTGAAAAGATTGGTTCTCATCGTAACGTTCGCCTTGCTCACTTTTAGCCTCGCCCAATCTTACCGGTCCGCAGCATCAACCAACCGCAGCCGCACCTGCAACGATTTCCGAAATTTCGCGGGTAATGGCTGCCTGGCGCGCCTTGTTGTATACCAGCTTGAGCTCGTTGATAACACTTTTCGCGTTATCCGATGCGGCTTTCATCGCAACCATCCGCGCGCTTTGTTCGGAAGCCATGTTTTCCACCACTGCCTGGTAAACCAGCGACTCGATGTAACGCACCAGCAATTCGTCGATTACCTGCTTGGCGTCCGGCTCATAGATATAATCCCAGCTGCCCTCGGCGGTTCCCAGCTGCTCGCCAGTGAGCGGCAAGAGTTGCTCCAAACGCGGCTCCTGCTTCATCGTATTGATGAAGTGGTTATAGCCAAGGTAAATTGCATCGATTTCACCCGCCGCGTAGGCGTCCAGCATGACCTTCACAACACCGATCAGTTTTTCGAGATGGGGCGTATCGCCGAGTCCGGTCATGTTGGACTTGACCCTGGCGCCAATGCGCGACATGAAACCCAGTCCCTTGTTGCCGATGGGACAGACCTCAACGCCCTTGCCCTCACCTTCCCATTCCTTCATGCGGGCCAGCACGAGGCGCAGGACGTTGGTGTTCAGACCACCGCACAGACCCTTGTCGGAAGTCACCACAATCACCCCGACATTCTGGACCGTCTCATGCTTTTCTAGAAATGAATGCTGGTACTCCGGATTGGCGCGCGACAAGTGCGCTGCAACATTGCGAATCTTTTCGGCATAGGGACGTGACGCGCGCATGCGCTCCTGCGCTTTGCGCATTTTGGCTGCGGCGACCATTTCCATCGCGCGCGTAATCTTGCGCGTGTTTTCCACGCTCTTGATTTTCGTGCGTATTTCTTTACTGCCAGCCATTGCTCACCCCGCCTTAATAAACTGCCGTAGACTTGAACTTCTCAATCGCAGCGTCCAGCAGTTTTTCATTATCAGCATTCAGCTCCTTGCTGGATTCAATTGCATCCATCAGGCTCTTGTTGTTGGATTTCAGATAGGCATGCAGGGCCGACTCGAACGCCAGCACCTTGGGTATCGCCACACCGTCAAAATATCCCTTGTTTACCGCGAACAGTGTGGCTGCCATGTCTGAAACCGACAGCGGCGAATACTGCAATTGCTTCATCAATTCGGTGACCAGGCGGCCACGCTCCAGTTGATTGCGCGTCGCCTCGTCCAGATCGGAAGCAAACTGCGCAAACGCCGCCAGTTCGCGATACTGCGCCAGTGCCAGACGCACACCGCCGCCCAGCTTCTTGATCACCTTGGTCTGTGCTGCACCACCAACACGGGAGACTGAGACACCCGCGTTGATCGCGGGACGGATACCGGCGTTGAACAGGTCGGTCTCCAGGAATATCTGTCCGTCGGTAATGGAAATCACATTGGTCGGCACAAAGGCGGATACGTCGCCCGCCTGTGTTTCGATAATCGGCAATGCGGTCAGCGAACCGGTTTTGCCCTTGACTTCACCGTTGGTGAATGCTTCCACATAGTCGGCATTTACCCGCGCCGCACGTTCGAGCAGACGGGAGTGCAGATAGAACACGTCACCAGGGTAGGCCTCACGGCCCGGCGGACGGCGCAACAGCAGGGCAATTTGCCGGTATGCCCAGGCCTGCTTGGTCAGATCATCATAAACAATCAGCGCGTCTTCACCGCGATCGCGGAAATATTCGCCCATGGTGCAACCGGCATACGGCGCGAGAAACTGCATCGCTGCCGAATCTGAAGCTGTTGCGGCGACCACAATGGTGTAGCCCAGCGCGCCGTGCTCTTCCAGCTTGCGCACCACGTTGGCGATGGTCGAGGCTTTCTGACCGATCGCCACGTACACGCAGATCATGTTCTGACCCTTCTGGTTGATGATGGTATCCACCGCCACCGCCGTCTTGCCGGTCTGACGATCGCCAATGATCAACTCGCGCTGACCGCGGCCGATTGGCACCATGGAGTCGATTGATTTCAACCCGGTCTGCACCGGTTGGTCAACAGATTTACGCGCAATCACGCCCGGCGCCACCTTCTCAATCTTGTCGGTTATTTTTGCATTGACCGGTCCCTTGCCGTCGATTGGCTGCCCCAGTGCGTTTACCACACGACCGCACAACTCCGGACCAACCGGCACTTCCAGAATGCGGCCGGTACACTTGACCGTGTCGCCCTCAGTAATGTGCTCATACTCGCCGAGCACCACCGCACCAACGGAATCGCGCTCCAGATTCAGCGCCAGGCCGAAGGTATTGCCGGGAAACTCCAGCATTTCACCCTGCATGACATCGGAAAGTCCATGCACGCGAACGATACCGTCAGTCACACTGATCACCGTACCTTCGGTGCGCGCTTGCGTCAGCGCCTCGAAATTCTCGATGCGGCTGCGAATCAAACTACTAATTTCAGAAGGGTTGAGCTTCATCTATAATTTCCTTGTCTTGAAAAATCTTTATGGGAACCTCTAAAATTTCAGGATTTGCGAACTTCCGCCATGCTGTTTGCCTGTATTTGACCCGGCATCCTCACATCGGGCTCAATCCGTAACCCCATCTTCAGATGGTTGCCGGCATCAGGCCATGGTATTTGCCATTTCGCCCAGGCGGGTGCGTGCCGAGCCATCGATCACTTTGTCTTCAGCACGTATCACCACTCCACCCAACAAGGTTTTATCCACTTTACAGCTTAGCCTGATTTCACGTTGCATCCGCACCTTGAGGGCGGCGGCTATCTTTTGCTGTTGTGCCTCACTGAGGTCAAAGGCGGAAGTCACCGTCACGTCTGCAAATTTTTCTGCTTCGGCGCGCAACGCTTCATACATGGCCAGAATTTCCGGCATCACGTCCAAACGATGATTCTCAATCAGCACGCTGACGAAGCTGCGCTGCTGCGCGGAAAGCTGGTTTCCGCACAATGCCATCACCAGCTCCTCAAGCGCGCCTTTGCTGATGCGCGGGTTGCCAATAACAACGCGCACCTCGGCATGGTTCAAAGACGCTGCCAGGATTTCCAGCACGTCTGACCATCCTTTCAAATCGTCCGCCCGGCGCGCCTCATCAAAGGCTGCCTGAGCGTACGGCCGGGCTACAGTATTAGCTTGCGACATGGCAGTCAGATTTCCGCAACGAGTTTTTCAAGCAGGTCGTTATGTGCCTTGGCATCAATTTCACGACCCAGGATTTTGCCAGCGCCAGCCAGGGCAATTGCCGATACCTGTGTACGCAACTGCTCTTTGGCACTGAACACCTCCTGCTCGATTTCAGCTTTGGCGCCAGCAATGATCCGTTCACCCTCCACCTTGGCCTGAGCCTTGGCTGCCTCAATAATCTCACTCGCCCGCTTGTCGCCGCCGACCAGGATTTCAGCCGCCTTTTCCTTGGCTTCGCGAATGATTTCGGCAGAGCGTTTGGCGGCCATTTCCAGATCGTGCTTGCCTCGCTCGCCCGCAGCCAGGCCATCAGCGATAGTTTTTTGGCGCGACTCGATTGCCGCCAGCAAGGGCGGCCAGACGAATTTCACAGTGAACCATATGAAAATGGCAAAAGACAACGCCTGCGAAATCAGTGTCAGGTTAATGTTCATTTCTGTTCCTTACGCTGGTTTGTGCTACTCGCAATTGACAACTACTTGATTACCGCGAGCAGAGGGTTGGCAAACGCGAACATCATGGCCAGACCAACGCCGATGATGAACGATGCGTCGATCAGACCCAGCAACAGGAATACCTTGCCTTGCAGCGTAGGAATCATTTCAGGCTGGCGAGCCGCACCATCCAGGAAACTGCTACACATGATACCGATGCCGATACAGGCACCGAAGGCGCCCAGGCCAATGATCAGACCGATGGCAATACCGGTGTAAGCTTGAATCATTGCCAGATATTGAACTGTGTTTTCCATTTTTGCTTCCTTTCGATTTACAGGATTGATTAAGGTTGATGTGAAGTAAGGGTTAGTGGCTTTCGTGCGCCATCGCGATGTAAACGACCGTCAGCATCATGAAAATGTATGCTTGCAGCGTCACGATCAATATATGGAATATTGCCCAGCCCCCACTGAGCAACGCACCAAAGATTGTTCCGGCCAGTCCGGTCGCAGCCCACATTCCGAGCAGCAGGAAGATGATTTCCCCGGCATACAGGTTGCCGAATAAACGCAGTGAGTGGGAAAGCGGCTTGGATACGTATTCGACCAGATTCAGCAGAAAGTTTGCCGGCCAGACCAGGGGATGAGCGCCGAACGGTGAGCAGAAAAGCTCGTGCATCCATCCCCGCATGCCCTTGACCTTGATGCTGAAAAAAATCATCAGGAACCATACCGACAGCGCAAGCGCAAACGTGGCATTGATGTCCGAGGTCGGAACTGCGCGAAAAACCTCCTGGCCGAAGACGTGATGATAGATCCATGCCATGATGTCGATGGGCAGGAAATCCATCGCATTCATGGCGAACACCCAGACGAAAACGGTCAGCGCTGTCGGGGCAACAAATTTGTGGCGATCGCCGTGGAAAATGCCTTTGACCTGGCCATCCACGAACTCGACCAGCAGCTCGACAAATGCCTGGCGCTTGCTGGGCACGCCCGCTGTCGCGCCCCGCACGACCCACCAGAGAAGCCCGAAAATCATGAAGCCAAGCAAGGCGGATACGACCAGCGTATCAAAGTTTACTGACCAAAATCCGCCTTCTGCTACCTGCTTAACATTGAAGCTTAAATGATGATCGATGTAACTGGATGGAGTCAGTTCGTGTTCAGTGGACATCGCAAATCCTACTCGTTTTTCTCATTACTATTGCTATTCATGGCTCTCAGTCCCACGCCGGATGTCAGCGCGGAGCCTGCCAACCCCAATATCAGGAACAATGGAACCAGCTCCCGGTAATACCTGAAGATCACCAGCAACAGAATGACTATTACCAGCACCTTGACTGTTTCAGCCTTCAGCAACGACATCAGGACAAGACCCGGCGTCAGGCCGCTTACCCGTCGCGTCATCGCCAACAGGGCAAATCCGGCAAACGCGCCTACAATGACGGATGCTCCTCCCGCAATGGCGGAAACCGCTGCGTCCACACCAGCAACCAGCAGGGATACACCCGAAATGAGTACCGTTACAATGATTTGCCAGCGCGCCGCTTTTATGATTGCACGGCTTATAGTTGTGTATGTTACCTCGTTCATTTCATGCCCTTGAGTATTACTTTTTGGTCAAGGGCAACAAAAAGCCCGCGCATTTTCTGTCATTCCCTTGTGGTAAGTCAAGCTTAATTACGCCAAAGGGATGCCGACTGGAATGGCATGTGTGGCAACAAGCGCTTTTGCGCTGTACCTGCCTATTCATTCTCTTGTACACCGATTTTTGACAGGATGCCGTCAAGTTGATCGAGCGTTTTGTAGGAAATGACCAGCTTGCCGGCGCCTTTTGCACCATGGCGGACCTCAACCGGCGTACCAAGCCGGTCGGCAATTTTTTCCTGCAGGCGAATAATATCGCGGTCCGTTTTTGCCTTTTTGTGTTTGGGTGCGGGATTCAACAAGTTCTGTACCAGCTTTTCTGCCTCACGCACCGACAGCCCGTTTGCCACAATTTTATTGGCCAGCAATATCTGCTGTGCGCTCTCCAGAGACAGCAAGGCACGCGCATGCCCCATATCCAGCTTGTTTTCCATCAGCAAACCCTGCACTGTCGACGGCAATTTGAGCAATCTCAGCAAGTTGCTGGCCGCACTACGCGAACGACCCACCGCCTCTGCAGCGACCTGGTGTGTCATCTTGAATTCATCGATCAGGCGCTGGATGCCGACGGCTTCTTCCAGCGGGTTCAGATTTTCACGCTGAATATTCTCAATCAGCGCCATCGCCAGCGCCGCATTGTCCGGCACGCTGCGCACCAGCACCGGTACATGAGTCAATCCAGCCAGTTTTGAGGCACGCCAGCGTCTTTCCCCGGCGATGATTTCATAGCTGCCGTCTGCCAGCTGGCGCACCAGTATCGGCTGCATGACGCCCTGTGACTTGATGGATGCCGCCAGGTCATTCAATGAAGCCTCATCCATGTGCGAACGCGGCTGATACTTACCCGGCTTGAGCAGCGTCACGTTCAGGTCGCGCATCACCTCGTCTTTCTCGCTATTGCCGCCGGACAGCAACGCATCCAGTCCGCGCCCCAATCCCTTGAGTGGTTTTGCCATAATATTTTCCCTCTTTAAACTTGAGCAGCCGACTGCGCTGCGTTATTCAGTAACTCTCCGGCCAAGGCCAGGTAGGCCTGCGTCCCCCTGGATGACTTGTCGTGGTACAACACCGGTACGCCATAACTCGGTGCCTCTGCCAGCCGCACATTGCGCGGAATCACGGTACGGTACACCTTGCTGCCAAAATGTTCCTGCAACTGATCCGAAACCTGTTGTGCCAGCGTGTTGCGCGGATCAAACATGGTGCGCAGCAATCCTTCTATTTCCAGATCGGGATTCAGGTTGGCGCGCACCTTGCGGATGGTGTTCACCAGATCGCTCAGCCCCTCGAGCGCGTAATATTCGCATTGCATCGGGATCATCACCGACCTGGCTGCACACAGCCCGTTGAGGGTCAGCAGATTAAGCGCCGGCGGGCAATCAATCAACACGAAGTCGTATTCACTGGCGACGCCCTGCAAGGCGTTGCACAGGCGCGCTTCACGATGCGGCATGCCGACCAGCTCTACTTCCGCACCGGCCAGCTCACGATTGGCGGGCAACAGGTCATATTTGCCTGCATTTGAATGGACACGCGCCTCGACTATCGACTTGCTGCCCAGCAACACGTCATAAACACTGCCCTCCAGATCGCGCTTGTCTGTGCCGCTGCCCATGGTGGCATTGCCCTGCGGATCAAGATCGATCAGCAACACACGCTGCTGGGCCGCCGCGAGGCTTGCCGCAAGGTTTACGGTGGTGGTGGTTTTCCCGACACCCCCCTTCTGATTCGCTACTGCCAGTATTTTTGTCATGTTGCTTCGCTCCCCTTGCATGCTGCAATCACCAGGCTGCGCGCCGCGCACAGACCCGGCACCTGTAACGGTATGACGCGTTCTATCTGGCATTCTTCCGGCACGCCCGCCAATTCCTGCTGCGGCGCACCCTTCATCGCAACCCACCGACCGCGCTCAGCCGCCAGGTGCCGGGTCAGGCGCAGAAAATCGCCAAGCTCGGCAAATGCCCGCGAAATGATGCCGTCAAATCTTTCCCCTGTCTGCCAGTCTTCCGCTCGAACGCAGTGAACGCTCACATTTTTTATGTCAAGTTCGATAACTGCCTGCTTAACGAAGCCGATTTTCTTGCTGTTACTGTCCAGCAGGGTGAATTGCCAGTCCGGCCGCGCAACGGCCAACACCAGTCCGGGCAGGCCTGCGCCACATCCCACATCCAGCCATCGCCCCGCCCATAAATGCGGTATCGCAGCGAGGCTGTCGAGTAAGTGATGACTTACCATTTGCTGCACGTCGCGAATCGCTGTCAGGTTATAGACCCTGTTCCATTTATGCAGCAGCGCCAGATATTGCAGCAATTTGTCCCGGGCCTCCCCGCTCAGCGGTATTTCCAGTTTTTCAAGCCCCTGCTGTAATTCTTCCGCCAGACTCATGCGCGCTTACGGGCGGGGGGCTCGTTACGAAAACCGCGCTTGATATGCACCAGCAACAGGGAAATCGCCGCCGGCGTCACCCCGGAAATGCGCGCTGCCTGGCCGACGGTTTCGGGTTTGTGCTGATTGAGCTTTTGCTGCACCTCGATGGATAACCCACGCACCTCGCGATAATCAAGGTCTCCGGGCAACGCCTGTGTTTCATATTGTTCGTTGCGTCCGATTTCGTCGCGCTGTCGCTCGATATAGCCGTGATATTTTGCCTGTGTTTCTACCTGCTCGGCGACTTTTTCGTCGTGCACACCGGCGCCCGCGCCAGGCAACGTCAGCATACTGGCGTAATTCACGTCCGGACGACGCAACAACTCATGCAAAGAGTACTCGCGCTCAATCGGCTTACCCAGCACCCGCACGGCATCTTCCGCGGGCAGAATACGCGGATTGACCCAGGTATTGCGCAGCCGCTCCTGCTCGCGCGTGATGGACTCGCGCTTTTGTTCAAACGCCTGCCAGCGCGCGTCATTCACCAGCCCGAGTTTACGCCCGGTCTCCGTCAATCGCAGATCGGCATTGTCTTCGCGTAATTGCAAACGGTATTCCGCACGGCTGGTAAACATGCGATACGGCTCGGACACACCGCGCGTGATCAGGTCATCCACCAGCACGCCCAGATAAGCCTCGTCACGTCGCGGACACCAGGCCTCCCGCCCGCTGGCCTGCCGTGCCGCATTTATCCCGGCCAGCAAACCCTGCGCGGCAGCTTCTTCATAGCCGGTCGTACCGTTGATCTGCCCGGCAAAAAACAGGCCAGTAATCGCTTTGGTCTCCAGCGAACCCTTCAGCCCGCGCGGATCAAAATAATCGTACTCGATCGCATAGCCGGGGCGCAGGATATGCGCGTTCTCCAACCCCTTGATGGAGCGCACCAAGGCCAATTGCACGTCGAAAGGCAAACTGGTGGAAATACCGTTCGGGTATACCTCGTGTGTGGTCAAACCTTCAGGCTCGAGAAAAATCTGATGCGACGTCTTGTCGGCAAAGCGCGTAATTTTATCCTCGATGGACGGGCAATAGCGCGGCCCCACCCCCTCGATTACCCCGGTGAACAGCGGCGAACGATCCAGTCCGCTGCGTATGATGTCATGCGTGCGCGAGTTGGTTTCGGTAATCCAGCACGGTAACTGTTGCGGATGCTGCGCGGCATGTCCCATGAATGAGAATACAGGAACGGGATCATCGCCCGACTGCTTCTGCATTACCGAATAGTCGATACTGCGGCCGTCGATACGCGGCGGCGTGCCGGTTTTCAGTCGCCCCGCCGGCAGGTTCAGTTCACGCAAGTGATGCGCGAGGCTGAGGGAGGGCGGGTCGCCGGCCCGGCCACCTGGACAATTGGCCTGTCCGACATGAATCAACCCGGACAGAAAGGTACCCGTTGTCAGCACTACCGTTCTTGCATTGAAGCGCAACCCCAGCTGGGTGACCACCCCGTTCACCCGTCCCTGCTCGACCAGCAAATCATCCACCGCCTGCTGGAATAACCAGAGGTTGGGCTGATTTTCAAGCCGCGTCCGGATTGCCTCCTTGTATAGCAGGCGGTCGGCTTGCGCACGTGTCGCGCGCACTGCCGGCCCTTTGCTGGAATTCAGGATGCGAAACTGGATGCCAGCCTCGTCGGTAGCCGCCGCCATTGCACCGCCAAGCGCGTCCACCTCCTTGACCAGGTGCCCTTTGCCGATTCCGCCTATCGAAGGATTGCAGGACATCTGCCCAAGGGTTTCAATGTTGTGGCTGAGCAGCAGGGTCTTGCAACCCGCGCGTGCGCTGGCCAAAGCGGCTTCCGTGCCGGCATGGCCGCCACCCACCACAATAACATCGAATATATCGGGATAATTCATGTAGCAACTGTTCCGGAAAGGATGCGCATCATACAACAGCGCTCCATCAATCCCAAACACATTGTTTCACGTGAAACAGTTATTTCCCGATACAGAATCGGCCAAATATTTCACCAAGCAGGTCATCCGGTGTAAATTCTCCGGTGATCTGGCTCAGCGCGCCTTGCGCGAGGCGCAGTTCCTCGGCGAACAACTCGGCACGGGGCATTACGGTCTGAGCCTGGTCCAGATGGAATTGCGCCAGCTTCAGGGCACGCAGGTGCCGTTCCCGCGCCATGAACGCCCCGCTTTCCTGGTCGCGCCAACCCACCGCCTCAAGTAATCTGGTGCGCAACTCGTCCATCCCCGCACCCGTTTTGGCGGATACGCGGACAAAATCCGCGCCGGCCGTGACAGTGGGCTGAGCATTCGGGAGATCGGTCTTGTTGAACACCAGCAACCGCGGAATATCGGCCGGCAATCCAGCCAGGATGGTCTCGTCTGGTGCTGTCATACCCTTGCTCGCATCCAGCAACAGCAGGATCAGATCGGCGCGATGCAAGGTCTGGTGGGCACGCGCGATGCCCATGATTTCCACCGCATCTGTCGATTCGCGCAATCCCGCCGTGTCCATGATGTGCAGCGGCACGCCACGAATCTGTATCGCCTGGCGGATCACATCCCGGGTCGTGCCGGGAATCTCGCTGACCAGCGCAACTTCCTCGCCGGCCAGACGGTTCAGCAGGCTGGACTTGCCAACATTCGGCTGCCCGGCAATGGCGATGTGTGCGCCTTCACGCAACAGGCAGCCCTGCCTTGCCGTATTCAGCGTATTCTGTAAATGTGAGCGTACGCTATTCAGCAAGAGATTGCGCTGCGCCATGTCAATTGTGTCCACCTCCTCTTCCGGGAAGTCCAACATCGCCTCAACCAGCATGCGCAAGTTGATCAGTTCATCGACCATGGCGTGAATGGCGGCAGAAAATTCCCCGCGCAATGAGCGCATCGCGCTGTGTGCCGCCTCTGCGGTATTGGCATCAATCAGGTCGGCAACGCTTTCTGCCTGGGCCAGATCCAGTTTGTTGTTGAGAAAGGCGCGGTAGGTAAACTCACCCGGTTGGGCCAGTCGCGCACCAAGATCGAGACATCGCTGCAAAACCAGCTGCAACACTGCCGAACCGCCATGTCCCTGCAGTTCGAGTACATCCTCGCCGGTATAGGAATGTGGCGCAGGAAAAAACAAGGCGACACCCTGATCCAGAATGACGCCGTGTTTATCATGGAAGTTACCGCAGGTGGCTTGCCGTGCGATGGGCAATTTGCCCAGAATATTGCGCGCCAGCGCTGCGGTTTGTTGTCCGGATACCCTCACCACCCCGATGCCGCCGCGCCCCTGGGCGGTGGCAATGGCGGCAATTGTATCAGCGCCTGGCTGCTGCGGCACCTTTGCCCTCTTCCTCTGCAGCCCGGGTGATATACCACTGCTGGCCAATGGAAAGGACGTTATTCACCACGGAATACAAGACCAGCCCGGCGGGGAAAAAGAAGAATATTACACTGAAGGCAACCGGCATGATTTGCATTATCCTGGCCTGCATGGGATCAGCCGGCTTGGGGTTAAGGCGCGTCTGGATGATCATGCTCGCGCCCATGATAAGCGGCAGAATGTAATAGGGGTCGGCTGCTGATAGATCGGTTATCCAGCCAAAAAATGGCGCGTAACGCATTTCGACACTTGCCAGAATAGCCCAATACAGGGCGATAAATACCGGAATCTGCACCACCACCGGCAAACAACCACCCAACGGGTTGATTTTTTCGGTCTTGTACAGCTCCATCATGGCCTTGTTCAGTTTTTCCCGGTCACTACCGCATTGCTGTTTCAGCTTTTCCAGCTTGGGTGCGACCAGGCGCATCTTTGCCATGGAACGGTAGCTTGTCGCGGAGAGCGGAAAAAACACCAATTTTATCAGGACGGTAAGCAGGATAATGGCGACACCCCAATTGTGCGTCCAGTCATGCAGCAGCGCCATGACCCAGAACAGCGGAGCGGAAAGGACAGTCAGCCAGCCATAATCCACCGTCAGCCCCAGGCCGGGAGCAATTTTGTCCAGATTAGTCCGGGCCGGGCCGGCATAAAGCGTGGTTTCCACTCGTGCTTTCTCGCCCGGATTAATGGCTTGCTCTGGTAAGACGACCCCCACAGAATAGGAATCGCCTTCAAGCTTGCGCGTGAAATATTCACGGTGGGTGTTTTCCCTGGGTAACCATGCCGCCACGAAGTAATGTTGCAATATCCCGATCCAGCCATCTTCTGCCTGACCAGGGAAGTCTGTCTTGCCCTTTTCTATGGACGGAAACTCGACCTTTTGAAATTTTTCCTGATCAGTGTAAATGGCCGCACCCACATAAGTAGGCAAAAACATCGTGCTGCCGGGCAGCGGGGCGCTATTGCGAATTAACTGGAAGTAACTGCTCGCCGTGGCCGCCTGCTCCCCGGTGTTTTCCAGTTCATAAGCGACATCAATCAGGTAACTTCCCTTGTGGAAGGTGATAATCTTGGTCACTTTCAATGGCGAATCGCCCACCGCATTCAGCCGGACCTGCACCCGATCCGCATTGCCGGATAGCTGATACTGATCCTGCTCTGAAACAAATTCGCTATTGTGATTGGGTAACCCCGCTCCAAGCAGGCCGCTTTGCGCGACATAATTGTGCGTATTCTCGCCATGCTGAAACAGCATCAGGGGTTTGCTTTTATCCAAACCATCCGGATGCCTTAGCAGAGCCAGGCTATTGATATCCCCGCCAATCGTGCTGATTTCGGCCTCGATAAAATCCGTTTTGACGCGAATTGTTTTTCCGGTTACCCGCTGAACAGGCTGCTGGGTAATAGTTGCCGATGCCGGGCCTGTTGCGGGAGATACCTGGGACTTTACTGCGCTTCCGCTAACTTCCGCGTCAGACTGGATATAACGCTCGGGATGCTCGTGACGCTGCCAGCCGTCCCAAATCAACCCTAGCGAAAACACAAAAATTAGAAAAAGGAACAGTCTTTGTAAGTCCATGGTTGCTCGAGATATTTAATGTTTATGGCGCGGGGTCGTATCCGCCGGGATTGCAGGGGTTGCAGCGCAACAATCGTTTGGTGCTAAGCCAGCCACCCTTTATCAGGCCGTGTTTCGCGAGGGCATCGCAGGCATAATGGGAACAACTGGGAACAAATCTGCATGTTGGGGGGCCAAGCGGACTGATCAGGTATTGGTATAAGCGTATCAGCTTGATTATAATTTTTCGCATCGCTTCTTTACCCTGCTAAACAACGCATTCAGACAGTCGCTTTGTATGTCTCCCGCCTGCGAATAAGTACGCCTCACCATTACAACTACATCAAGCTTGCAGGATTTAATGTCGTGCCGGCGAAACGCTTCTCGGATAACCCTTTTGATACAGTTTCGGTGTGCGGCGCCAGACAATGTTTTTTTTCGAGCAATTATTCCAAGTCTGGCATTTTCAAGGCTGTTGCGCACAAAAAATATTTTGAAATATTTGTCTTCGAGGCTTTGTCCGTGAATGACATGATCGAAACCATCTTCACGCAACAGCCGATGTGCGGCGGAAAATCCGCCAGTCAGGCTAAACGGCAAGTCTGGAGCGGCCCTTGGCACGGCGTGCATTAATAACGGCACGGCCACCACGCGTTTTCATGCGTACCAAAAAGCCATGGGTACGTTTTCTTCTCGTTACTGATGGTTGATAAGTGCGTTTCATGATTTTCCCTATTAAATCGATATTTCGTAAAGCGCGCTATTACAAAGCGTTAAGGTATCTATGTCAAGTTGAATTTGCTTTATTGCCTGTGGATAAGTTTGCCTTTGCGCTGTAGAATGACCCAACTCTTAATGCCGTCAACCCGCCCTTTACGCTCAATGGTTCAGGATATATCTTTTTGGGATTCATGCCTCCGCTCGTTCGAAAAGAGTCTGCCACCCCAACAATACAATTCATGGATAAAGCCGTTGCTTCTCGAGAATGAGAATGGCTCGCTGATACTTACTGCGCCAAACAGCTTTACCCTGAAACTTGTCCAGGAGCGCTTCTTACCAGAGATATGTCGGCAGGCCAACCTGGTTTATGCACAAGTTCCTACTTTTGAATTTCGCGTTCTCGAAACCGAAGTAGTCAACAAACCTCAAAAAACGCCCCCCACAAAGCCGAATGCCGTGGCAACTGGTGCGAAGCCCAAAATTGAAACTTCGTTTCGCAGTTACGGAAAACTGAATCCGAACCTTATTTTCGATAACTTTGTTATCGGCAAAGCCAACCAACTTGCATTTGCCGCAGCCACCCAGGTGGCTGAATTACCGGGCGCTTCCTACAATCCCCTGTTCATTTATGGTGGTGTCGGGCTGGGTAAAACCCATCTGATCCAGGCCATAGGCAATCAAATCAAATCAAATAACCCCCAAGCCAAAATTTGCTATATGCACGCTGAGCGGTATATCTCTGACGTGGTACGGGCTTATCAATCAAACAAGTTTGAAGAATTCAAGCAGTATTACCATTCTCTTGATACCTTGCTGATTGATGATATTCAGTTTTTTGCCGGGAAAAACAAGACACAGGAAGAGTTCTTTTACGCATTTAACACCCTGATTGACTCGCACAAACAGGTAATCATGACCAGCGATACCTTTCCAAAAGAAATCGCCGGTCTTGATAGTCGTTTGATTTCACGTTTTGGCTGGGGACTGACTGTCGCCATTGAACCGCCGGAACTGGAAATGCGCGTGGCCATCCTGCTGAAAAAAGCGAGTTTGAGTGGATATGCACTCAATGAGAACGTCGCGTTTTTCATAGCAAAACACGTTAACTCAAATGTTCGTGAACTGGAAGGCGCGTTGAAACGGGTAGAGGCATACGTCAAATTTCATCGATGTGCTATTTCAACAGAGACGGCCAAAGAAGCGCTTAAGGACATTTTGATTGCACAAAGTCGGCAGATTTCCATAGAAAATATACAGAAAACCGTAGCCGATTATTACCGCATCAAAATGGTTGACCTGCTTTCCAAAAAGAGAACGCGCAACCTGACGCGTCCGCGACAAATGGCCATGTCTCTGGCACGAGAATTAACCGCAATGAGTTTGCCGGAAATAGGTAACGCTTTTGGAGGAAAGGACCATTCGACTGTAATACACGCCTGTAAAAATATGGTCAATCTCAGAATGCTTGATGCTACAGTTGATGCTGACTACAAGGTGCTGCTTCAGACGTTACGTGGATAAGTATGTTGGTTTTGTGTATAAGGTTTGTCGATAACCTGCCTTTTCGCAATGGTCTCAATAGTTATTCACAATTGGTTCGTTACTTGTCAACAACCATCACATAGGGTTTGTTGAGTTATAACATAATGTATTTGAACAATTTTTATTGATGCTAACAGTTGTAAGCATTGCTTATTAGTTTCTATTAGGAATTTATATTATGTTTATTGAAAAAATTGATAAAGAAACCATACTTAAACCACTGCAAATCGTAATTGGTATTGTCGAACGTAAACAGACCCTGCCAATATTATCCAATGTCCTGATTGAAAATCAGGATGGAAAAACAAGATTTACGACAACAGATCTGGAAATACAGATCACGACAACTGTCGATATTGGGGAAAAAAATGCAAGTCCAGCTGCCATAACGGTCGGAGGAAAAAAATTGCAGGAAATTTTGCGTGTGCTTCCCGAGCAGAGCAAAGTCACCATTGATCTGAAAGAAAATAAAGCGCAAATCAAAACAAACAGAAGCCGCTTCAGCTTGCAAACTTTGCCGGCCCAGGATTTTCCAAAACTTAACAGTCAGCTGGAAAACCCGAAAAAAATTAGCCTGACACAAGGCTTGTTAAAGAATTTGTTATTGTCCGTTCAATATGCCATGGCACAACAGGATGTACGTTATTACCTAAATGGTGTGTTGTTGATAGTTGAAAACAACAAACTCAGGGTGGTGGCAACTGACGGGCATCGATTGGCTTATAACGCTGCATCGATTGGTGGTGAACATGAAAAACAGGAAATTATTCTGCCGCGTAAAGCGGTAATGGAATTATCCAAATTACTGGCGGATAATGATGAAAATATCGAACTGGAAATTTCGCAACAGCAAATCAAGACTACATTTTCTGGCATCACACTAACCACCAAGGTGATTGAGGGGAAATTCCCGGATTATGAACGGGTTATCCCAAAATATGACAACCACCTCAATATGGAACGGATTTTTCTGCAACAGGCATTGCAGCGTGCAGCCATTCTGTCCAATGAAAAATTTCGGGGCGTACGCTTTGTGTTAACCGAGAAAAATCTCAGCATTATCAGCAGCAACAGCGAGCAGGAAGAAGCACAGGAAGACATCGAGACTGACTATCACGGTGAAGCGCTGGATATTGGTTTTAATATTACCTACCTGATGGATGGGTTGAACAATATAAGCAGCGATACAGCCACCTTTTCATTTGGTGATCCCAACAGCAGCATTCTGATGACAACACCAGGAAACGAAGAGTTTCGTTATGTTGTTATGCCAATGCGCATTTGATGTTTCACGTGAAACAGACTGAATACTGGAATTAATAATGAGTAAAGAATATACCTCTAGCAGCATCAAAGTACTGAAGGGTCTTGAGGCGGTACGCAAACGCCCCGGGATGTATATTGGTGATACCAATGATGGGACGGGCCTGCATCATATGGTTTTTGAGGCGGTCGATAATGCTGTCGATGAAGCGCTGGCGGGCCATTGTAATGAAATTACCATTATTATCCATGCGGACAATTCGATAAGCGTAAGCGATAATGGACGAGGCATTCCCACTGATATTCACCCGGAAGAAAATCGTTCTGCCGCTGAAGTTATCATGACCGTATTGCATGCGGGCGGAAAGTTTGACAGTAATTCATACAAGGTGTCGGGGGGATTGCACGGCGTCGGCGTATCTGTAGTAAATGCACTGTCCGAGTGGTTGAAGCTGATTATTTACCGCGATGGTAAAGAGTATTTCATGGAATTTCACCATGGAGAACCCGTTGCACCGCTTAAGGTGGTGGGAGACTCCACCAAAAAAGGCACAATCGTTCATTTTCTTCCAGCCGTGGAAACTTTTGGTTTGGTGGAGTTTCATTTTGAAATTCTGGCAAAAAGATTGCGCGAATTGTCATTTTTGAATAATGGCGTGAAAATAGCCTTGATTGATCACCGTACAGGCAAGGAAGAAAATTTTGCTTTCAGTGGTGGCATCAAGGGGTTCGTCGAATATATGAACCGCAATAAATCAGCTCTGCACCCCACGGTGTTTTACGCGATTGGTGAAAAGGACGGCATTACCGCAGAAATAGCCATGCAATGGAATGACTCCTACCAGGAAGGGGTGCAATGCTTTACCAATAACATTCCCCAGCGGGATGGCGGCACCCACCTGACTGCGCTGCGTACCGCAATGACGCGTACGTTGAATAATTATATTGAGGCCGAGCAGTTGGCAAAGAAGGCCAAGGTGGATACAACGGGTGATGACATGCGCGAAGGATTGACTGCGGTATTGTCAGTAAAATTGCCTGACCCAAAATTTTCGTCACAAACAAAAGACAAGCTGGTTTCTTCCGAGGTCCGCCCTGTAATCGAAGAGCTGGTTGCGCAGCAAATGGGCGCATTTTTGCTGGAAAATCCCAATGACGCCAAAATTATCGTCAGTAAAATCGTTGATGCGGCGCGCGCACGCGAAGCCGCACGCAAGGCGCGGGAGCTGACGCGGCGTAAGGGTGTGCTGGACGGTATGGGCTTGCCGGGCAAATTGGCCGACTGTCAGGAAAAAGATCCGGCACTTTCCGAGTTGTATCTGGTAGAGGGAGACTCGGCAGGAGGTTCGGCCAAGCAGGGTCGTGACCGGAAATTCCAGGCCATCTTGCCACTGAAAGGAAAAATCCTGAATGTGGAAAGAGCGCGTTTTGAAAAGCTGATTGGATCACAGGAGATCGCCACCCTGATTACCGTATTGGGTACAGGTATTGGTAAAGACGAATATAACGCCGACAAATTGCGCTACCATCGCATCATCATCATGACGGATGCGGATGTGGACGGTTCTCACATACGCACCCTGCTACTCACCTTTTTTTACCGGCAAATGCCGGAGCTGGTCGAGCGCGGCCATATCTATATCGCACAACCACCGTTATACAAAATAAAGCAAGGCAAAGACGAGCGCTATCTCAAAGATGATCAGGAGATGAAAATTTACATGCTCAAATCCGCGCTCAATAACGCCGCGCTGTATCCGTCAGCGAATGCATCCCCGATACAGTCAGAATCGCTGGAACAGATCGCCAAACAGTATTTCCTCGCCGAGGCGGTTATTGATCGGCTGTCGCGCTTTATCGCGCCAGAGGCCAGTCACGCGCTGCTGACACTGCCTACCCTTTCGCTGGATAATGTTCAGCAGGCCCAGCAAAGTGCGCAGCTGCTGGAGGAGGCATGCGGGAACAGCATCAAGGTGGCGGTAGATACTGATGAGGCGGGTGAATATCGATTGCGCCTGGAAAAACTGTATCATGGCAATTACTCGGTCAGCTACATGGATCGTGATTTTCTGCATGGCAGTGACTACGTGCAGATTCGCCAGACGGCAGAAGTCCTGAACGGACTCGTTACAAAGGGTGCGCATATCATGCGTGGCGAGCAAAAACGTGCCGTGACCAGTTTCAAGCAGGCGATCGAATGGTTGCTGGAAGAAGCCAAACGGGGAATAAATGTTCAACGCTACAAGGGGTTGGGCGAGATGAACCCGGATCAGCTATGGGAAACAACCATGGATGTAAAAAACCGTATCCTGCTCAGGGTGCGCATCGAGGATGCAATCACCGCAGACGAAATTTTCACCACACTGATGGGCGATGTTGTTGAGCCGCGTCGTGCGTTTATCGAAAAGAATGCGTTGGGCGTAAAAAACCTGGACGTGTAATCAGATTGTCAGAGGTGCCGCCAAGTCGTGCCCTGCGGCGTATCTTCAAGCACGATGCCGAGGCTCAGCAGTTCCTTGCGTATGCGGTCAGCCTCGGCATAATTTCTGGATTGCCTGGCAGCGATGCGTGCAGCGATTTGCTCGTTGATTTGAGCTTCATTCAGGATTGTCCTGTCACCGCCCTGCAGGAATTCTCGCGGATCGCGTTGCAGCAAACCCAGCGTGCCTGCCAGCAGTTTAAGTTGGGTTGCAGCTTCGGATGACTGGGTGCGGTTTACTGTGTTGGCGAGGTCGAACAAGGCTGCTATCGCTTCCGGCGTGTTGAAGTCATCGTCCATCGCCGCCTTGAACCGCTGTGCGTGAGGTTCATTCCAGTCAATAGGCCCCTTCCCTTCTGAATCTGTTGAAGCGGGAATGGACAAGGAATCAAGGGCCGTATAAAGCCTGGTCAGTGCCGCCCTGGCATCGTCAAGGTGCGCATCGGAATAGTTCAGCGGACTGCGGTAATGTGCGCGCAAAATGAAAAAGCGCACCACCTCCGCATCATATTTCTTCAGTACTTCGCGAATGGTGAAGAAGTTGCCGAGGCTCTTGGACATTTTCTCGCTGTCCACGCGCACGAAGCCATTGTGCATCCAGAAATTCACAAATTTGCATTGGTGCGCCCCCTCGCTTTGCGCAATTTCGTTTTCGTGGTGAGGAAACTGCAAGTCAGCCCCTCCGCCATGGAGGTCAAAATGCTGGCCGAGCAGCTCGGATCCCATCGCGGAACATTCGATGTGCCAACCGGGGCGGCCCTTGCCCCATTTGGAATCCCATTTCACCTCATCTGCTTCGCCTTCCCTTGCATGCTTCCATAGCACGAAATCGAGCGGATCATGCTTGTCGGCTGTTACATCGACACGCTCGCCGGCGCGCAGGTCCTCGAGAGATTTTCCCGAAAGCTTTCCGTAACCGCTAAACTTGCGTACTGCGTAATTCACATCCCCGTCGGCTGCCTGATAGGCCAGGCCATTTTTTTCAAGTTGCCCAATCATTTCCAGCATCTGCGGCACATACTGTGTGGCGCGAGGTTCATGATCGGGGTGCTGCACTCCCAATGCATCGGCATCCTTATGCATCGCATCGATAAAGCGCTGTGTCAGCGTGTGAATGGACTCGCTATTCTCAGCCGCACGCTTGATGATCTTGTCGTCGATGTCGGTGATGTTGCGGACATAGGTGACCTCGTAGCCACTTGCCTTCAGCCAGCGATAAACCATGTCGAATATCACCAGCACACGCGCATGTCCAAGATGGCAGTAGTCATATACCGTCATGCCGCACACATACATGCGAACCTGGCCGGGAATTATGGATTTGAACGGTTCTTTGGCACGCGTAAGCGTGTTATGGATTTTCAACATAATTAATTTTGGTCTTTTGCCCAGGAGTCCTTCAGTGTTACGGTGCGATTGAACACCAATTTCCCCCCTGGTTGATGTTCGCGACGGTCGGAACAGAAGTAGCCCAACCGTTCGAACTGGAAGCGCGTTTCCGGCGCGGCGTCTTTTACGCTGGTTTCTATCCGGCCTTGTACCACGACCAGTGAAGCGGGATTGATGAAATCCAGGAAGTCTTTTTCCTTGTCAGCGTCCGGCTCTGGAATGGTAAATAATCTGTCATATAATCTTAACTCTGCAGGTAGTGAGTGCTCACTCGAAACCCAATGAATCACACCTTTGACTTTGCGACCTTGTGGATTTTTCCCCAGCGTGTCGTGATCAATGCTGCATCGTAATTCAATGACCTTGCCGGAAGCATCCTTCACGGCTTCATTACAGCGCATCACGTAGCTGTGGCGCAGGCGCACTTCACCGCCGAGAGTCAGGCGCTTCCATCCCGGAGGGGGCGCCTCGGCAAAATCGGTCGCTTCTATGAAAATTTCCCGGCTGATCGGCACGATACGTTTGCCAAACTCGGGATGGTTGGGATGAAAATCGGCCTCGCGGGACTGGGCGCCGTCGAAGTTGGAGAGGCTGACCTTGAGTGGGTTGATGACAGCCATCACACGCGATGCCCGATTTTCGAGATCATCGCGTATCGCACTTTCCATGATCGCCATGTCGACGACATTTTCACTCTTGGACACACCTATGCGCCGGCAAAATTCGCGTATGCCTGCCGCCGTATAGCCGCGGCGGCGCATGCCGCTGATGGTTGGCATGCGCGGATCATCCCAGCCGCTGACATGCTTTTCGGTTACCAGCTGCAACAGCTTGCGCTTGCTAGTGATGGTGTAGTGCAGTTCCAGCCGCGAAAATTCGTACTGGCGCGGGTGACAGGAAATGGCGATGTTGTCCAGCACCCAGTCATATAACGGACGGTGATCTTCGAATTCCAGCGTGCAAAGGGAATGGGTAATGCCTTCCAGCGCGTCGGAGATGCAATGCGAGTAGTCATACATCGGGTAGATGCACCACTTGTCACCGGTGCGGATATGATGCGCACGGCGAATGCGGTAGATGGCCGGGTCGCGCATATTCATGTTGGGCGAGGCCATATCGATCCTGGCGCGCAATACCATGGCGCCATCGGGAAATTCACCGTTTTTCATGCGTGTGAACAGATCGAGATTTTCGGCAATGGGTCGCTCGCGGTTCGGGCTGTTCCTGCCTGATTGGGTCAGCGTACCGCGATATTCGCGCATCTGTTCGGGCGACAGGTCGTCCACATAGGCCAGGCCTTGGTTGATAAGTTCCAGCGCGAAACCGTACAGCGCATCGAAATAGTCCGATGCCCAGCGTACTTCTCCACTCCATTCAAAACCGAGCCAGCGCACATCTTCCTGAATGGACAGTGCATATTCCTCGGTTTCTCTCTCAGGATTGGTGTCGTCGAAACGCAGGTGGCACTTGCCGTGATAGTCCTGCGCCAGACCAAAATTCAGGCATATCGCCTTGGCATGACCGATATGCAGGTAGCCGTTCGGCTCTGGTGGAAAGCGCGTAACAACACTCTCGTGTTTACCCGTTGCCAGATCGGCATCGATAATGCTGCGAATGAAATTGGAAATGGCGGGTTGTGAAGCGCTGCGCATGCTGAGTATCTCGGTTTGGGTTTTAGATTGGGAGCTGCATGGAGGATTTTACCCGAAACACCAGCAGGGCTGGTTCGTCCAGTGCATAAACTGTGAAAATACGCAGGGATTTTGATAGAATCCTACACTGCGTGTATCCGCATACCCAAGGAACTAAATATCAAAATGAAAATGATCAACCGTTCTCTTCGTTATCTCGTGCTGATAATTGGCGTTTTGCTGTCAGGTACCAGTCCCGCTGCCCATGCCGATGACATCCAGGATGCAAACAAATTATTCAAACAAGGCCAGCACAGCCAGGCGCTGGCCAAGGCAAATGAAATTCTGCTTGCTAACCCCAAAGATGCGCAAGCTCGCTTTCTTAAGGGACTCATCTTCACCGAGCAGGGCAAAACCACAGAATCCATCACGGTTTTTTCAGCACTGACAGAAGACTATCCCGAGTTACCCGAGCCATACAACAATCTTGCGGTACTCTATGCCAGCCAGGGGCAATATGACAAAGCCAAGCTGGCGCTGGAGATGGCCATACGCACGCATCCCAGTTACGCGACAGCGCATGAAAATCTCGGCGACATTTATGCCAAGATGGCGAGCCAGG
>JBFKMJ010000001.1:0-55907 GCA_041629915.1 Gallionella sp. | reverse complement strand
GCGATGGTCGTCCAGCATTTCCTGCCACGCCGGATGCCCTGTATTCCCAAGCGTTTCATCAGACGCTCGACCGTGCAACGAGCTGCGTTTATACCCTCGCGATTGAGTTGTCGCCATACCTTGCGAGCACCGTAAACCTGGAAGTTGTCCTCCCAGACACGGCGAATGTCCGGGCACAATGCCTGGTCGTGCTTGCTTCTAGCCGGCATCCGTTCTGGCTCCCGTTCCCGCGCCTTGCATTCGTGATATGACGATGGGGCAATCGGCAATTGTTTGCAAATCGGCTCGACCCCATATTCGTCACGGTGCGCGTCGATAAACGCCACTATCATCTCGGTCGGCGGTCGAGCTCCGCCTGGGCAAAATAAGCAGAGGCCTTGCGCAGAATCTCGTTGGCCCGCTTGAGCTCGCGATTCTCCCGTTCCAGCTGCTTGAGACGCTCGCGATCCGAACTGGACGTACCACCTCGAACCCCTTGATCCGTCTCGGTTTGCCTCACCCATTTACGCAAAGTCTCCGGCGTGCAGCCTATCTTCGATGCTATCGATTCAATTGCCGCCCACTGGGACTCGTGCTCCCCTTGGTGTTCAAACACCAGCCGGACCGCCCGCTCGCGGATTTCCGGCGAATATCTCTTCATTGTTTTCATGACTCCATCCTCTCAAGAATTGGAGTCTCCGGCAATCCCGGGGCGATTCACCCTGAAAGAAAGGAACTGAAATGAGCAAATACACAGATAAGTTACAAGAGTGGGTTGACAGCGTAAAGATGTGCGAGGCTGCGGGGATTGAGCCTTGTTACAAGTACAACGAATGCTTGCACTATCAAATACCAATGTTGATAGCGTTGAAATCGCTTCCAACCAATTATAGATTCCCCATCGCAGTAGTAGAAGGCAAGCTTGTATTTGTTGGAGATGAGTTGTATGATAGGACTGGCGTGAAGTTTACCGCAGCCAACACAAATCAACATGCGCTTGAAGGAACAAGCCCAGAGTTTAGTGGTGGAGTGCTTGAAGATATACAGTATTGCTCATGGAACCCACCCAAGCCAAAGACTATAATGGTGGAGACTTTGATTGATGACGCAAAATACTTTGCTAGCGGTAGCCACAGTTCTGTAACCCTTGCTGAGTATGACAGGATGGTTGAGCGTAGGAATGAAGCCTGCCGCAAAGCACTGGAGGAACTGAAATGACAAACAAAGAAGACGAAATACGCAAATCATTTGAGTGCAGCCCGCTGTTTGCATCTTGCATGTTCAAGCTGGAAGGCATCTCAGACGAGCAAAGGCAAATTGTAGCAACACATTTATTCGCTGCGTATATGTATGGCCGCGAACGTCACAACCGCGACATGCACATGTTCACATTTGAAAGCATGGCAGACTATCCGGCATGGATGGATGTGATTGATGAATTGAATGATAAACCACTTTAACAGCCCGCGCTAACCACTTGACAGCAAAGAACACGCTGCTATAATTCGCGCAAGAATTACCGGCACCGGCTTACGGAACAAGCCGCTTTTCTAGGGACGTGGATAAACTCGCCCTGAATTTTACAAGCTCGCTCATGCGGGCTTTTTTTACGTCCGTCACAACAAAAGGAGACCGCGTGCATTTAACCAGCCACTTCACGCTTGCCGAGTTGACCAAGACGGAAATTCGCAAGTATGACAACACGCCGCCGCCGGGGATATTGCCGAACCTGAAGCGCATGGCGGAAAAGCTGGAACGCATCCGCGAGCTTCTGGGCGGCAAGCCGATCATCGTCAACTCATGCTATCGCTCGAAAGAGGTAAACAAGGCGGTCGGTAGCAAGGAAACGAGCAAACACCGTGAAGGTCTGGCGGCGGACTTCATCTGTCCGAGCTACGGCACACCGCTGGCGATCTGCGAGCGCATCATCAAGAGCGAGCTGATCTGGGGCAAGCTGATACTGGAATTCTACAACCCGACCACCGGCAGCGGCTGGATTCACTTCCAGCTTGGCACGGACAAGAAGGTCTTTACCATCAACGCACACGGCACCTTTCACGGACTTCATCCATAGGAGGCTTTATGTTCCAGCAGATCATCCGTTCCAAAACCATGATGTTTGCCCTATCGCTGGCAGTTCTCGGCGCAATTCAGGCCAGCCTGGACGTATTTACGCCCTACTTAACACCGCAGGCGATGGGCTTTCTGACCATCATCGTCGGCATTGTGGTGGCGATCCTGCGCGTGGTGACAACCCTGCCGCTCGATAAGAAGTAATGGATGAGACAACCTTGATGTTGCTGGTCGCTACGTTCTTTTGCGTGCTGGCCGCACTATGGCTGCTGGGCGACGAAGATGAGCCGCGATGACATCATCCTGCTGATCGTCTGCTCGGCGATCCTGGTGTGGCTGCTGCCTACGCTGGCGGCGATATGAACCCATATCTGATAGCCCTGCTCATCGGCCTGGCATCCGGCGCATTTCCGGCATGGTGGATCACCTCAACCCATTATCAGGGCGTGATCGCCAAAGAACACGAAAACCAGCAAAAAGTCGTCATCCAGCAGCAAGAACAGAACCGGCTGGCGCTGCTGGCCTATGCAGAGCGTATCGTTAAAGCAGGAGCCGACCATGACAAGAACACTCGCACCATTCGCCATCTGTCTCGTCAGCTTGACGGGCTGCGCATCAACTTTCCAACCTGTCCCGTGTCCGACCCTGCCGAAGATGGAGGCGATCCGGACCGAGCCGCCCGGCTATTTTCAGACGCAATGGATGCTGAATTTGCAGCGTTTCAAAAAAGGGCTGGAGAGTTTATCGAGCGGTGCGACACCCTCAACAACGACGCCATAAGGGCGAATGATGCGCATCGCTGAAGTCATTGGAAGGCTGCGCGCCGGTGACAGCCTGCTTGTTGAAAAGGCGGCATACCCGGACGGCCGCTATAGGATCAGGCAGGATCGGCTTGAGTTCTTCAATGGCGCGACCTATATCGTTAACGGGCAGGCAATACGCGGCATCTGGTCTGCCGTGCCCAGCCCGCTGAGGGTGCTGGCGCACATCTGCAAGCGCAAGGGCTGGTATCAGGATGCCGGCATAAAAATGGCGAGGTGAACAATGTACGAATACAACGGCGAAGACAGAAGGGCGCACCAATGGCACCTGGAAAAGAGCATCAGCGTAGGTCATATCATCACCACAGTGGCATTGGCCGGAAGTGTTTTCGCCTGGGCGATGCAGATGGACACCCGCGTCAGCGTCATTGAGGCGCAGATCGCCCATGCGGCAGAGGCCAGAGCCAAGATCGAGGCGCAGTACCGCGACGGCATGAGCGAGATCAAGAGTTCACTGCTCAGGATCGAAGCCAAGCTGGACGGGAAACAGGATAAATTCAAGTGAAGACAAGTGAGGTGGATAAGCCATGAAACCCATTCACTCAATGGCATCGGTAAAACTCTACCCATAAAACGGATAGGCTAGGGTATCAACCACACATCAGCAGGCCGCCACAGCGCGTCCTGACCGCTCAAAAAATAGGCAAACAGGTGAAACCATGACAAATATCAACCAATTAGTGGCGGTGCGAAAATAATGCCACTTACACCGAAACAGGAAAAGTTCTGTCAGTGCGAATGGTATGTATATCATTTAATAGACCCAAGATGTGGGGCTGTATTTTATGTTGGTAAAGGCAAGGGCAAAAGAATGTATCAGCATGAGGCTGATGCGCGTAATGGTAGGGTGAGTAATTTAGCAAAGACGGAACGTATCAACTCCATATTGAAAGATGGAAAGTGCGTTGAGTATTTTGTTGTTGGACGCTTCAATGACGAGTCTGAAGCGTATGCGGTAGAGAAAGAGCAGATATTTGCGTTTGATGACCTTACCAACATAGCGCTTGGCGGCGGCAGTGTTCGATTAAGTTATATGGAAAACAGCCTAATGAAAGCCAAAAGATTATTGGCTAAAGTTAAACCGTTTATGGTTTGGTTTGATGAAAAATACCGAAGCAATTACGAAATAAGCCTTTATAACGTCATACTTAATGACATACACGAAACAATACGTTTATGTGAGAGCAAGGTGAAACACAATGCAGCCTGAGAACAGCCAAAAAACAGCCAAGAAGCGCGCGGCAACAAAGGCATCGTTCAAGCCTGGTCAGTGTGGTAATCCTGGCGGTCGCCCAAAGCGCACTCAAGAAGAGTTTGAGCTGATAGCTGCGTGCAAGGAAAAGGCACCGGCAGCACTGAAAACCATTGAGAGCTTGATGCTGACAGCCAAACAGGACTCGGTAAGGCTATCGGCAGCGCTGAGTATTGTTGAGCGCGCTTATGGCAAACCGACCGAGCGCAAGGAAGTCCGCACCGGGCCGCTGGAGGGTTTGGGACATGATGATCTGGTCACATTGAATGACGCACTCGAAACAGTTACTGGCCAAGCTGGCTTGCATGTCGCCGCAGGCACAAACAGCACTCGCCACTGAAATTTCAGCCCGGCTGGCTGAGAAGCGCATGTATGGGTACAAACCGTATCCAAAACAGTTGGAGTTTCATGCTGCCGGCGCTGACATGGCGGTGCGAGAGCGCCTGTTGAAGGCCGGCAACCAGCTCGGCAAAACACTCGCTGCCGCTCACGAGACGGCATTTCACCTGACCGGATGGTATCCGAAGGACTGGAATGGCGCGGTATTCGATCAGCCTGTTACCGGCTGGTGCGCATCCCTGACCAGCCAGGTGACAAGGGACACGGTGCAAAGGATGCTGCTGGGACAGCCTGGCGCGTTCGGCACTGGTGCGATACCCAAGGCGAGCATCATTGACATTAAGCGCGCCGCCCATGGCGTAGCGGACGCGGTTGAGTCCATTCTGGTCAAGCATGTCAGCGGCGGCACCAGTCGCGTGACGCTGAAAAGCTACGACCAGGGACGCGAGCGCTTTCAAGGCGAAACGCTGGACTTCGTCTGGTTTGATGAAGAGCCGCCGATGGACATTTACAGCGAAGGGCTGACGCGCACCAACGCCACACAGGGCATTGTCTGGCTGACGTTTACGCCGTTGCTGGGCATGTCTGACGTGGTAAAGCGTTTCCTGATTGACAAGGTGGCCGGCACACACGTCACCAACATGACGATATTCGATGCGCTGCATTACACGGATGCACAGCGCGAGGCGATCATCGCCAGCTACCCTGCGCACGAGCGCGAGGCAAGAGCCATGGGCATTCCGACACTGGGATCGGGCAGGGTTTTCCCGGTGGCTGAAGAGATCATCCGCGAGCTGCCGGTGACGCTGATGCCACACTGGCCGCGTATTTGCGGCATAGACTTCGGCTGGGATCACCCGACAGCTGCTGTGTGGATGGCATGGGATCGTGATACCGACACCGTGCATGTATATGACGCCTATCGCGTCAAGGAAGCCACGCCGATGATCCATGCGCTGACCCTGAAGGCGAAGGGTGACTGGATACCGGTGTCCTGGCCGCATGACGGCCTTCAGCATGACAAGGGTTCCGGCGAACAGTTGGCCGAGCAATACCGCAAATACGGCGTAAATATGCTAAAGGATCGTGCCACCTTCGAAGACGGCGGCAATGGTGTCGAGGCCGGCATTATGGACATGCTGGACCGGATGCAGACTGGCAGGCTCAAGGTGGCCAAACACCTGCATGACTGGTGGGAAGAGTTCAGGTTGTACCACCGCAAGGACGGCAAGCTGGTCAAGGAAGGCGATGACCTGATGAGCGCCACCAGGTACGCCATCATGATGCTGCGCAAAGCCAGGGTGCAGGCCAGAAAGCCCGAAGCGCGGCACGAATTCGAGACGCTATCCAACTCGATGGGATATTGAAAGCACCACGGAATTACCACGGAATTAACACATCAACCGCCTTCGGGCGGTTTTTTCATTGCAGGACAAGCTGCATAAGAAACGGCTAATATAAGAAACGGCTAATATAAGCAAAAGCTGAAATAGGTACTCCTGACCTGACAACATTAAACGATATAGCGGCCTATCGCTGGCCAGATAGGAACGAAACAGCGAGACACCGGGGCATGATCCAACCCGCGCCATCTAAAACGTGATGACGCAATAAACCCATATCGATGCACATTTCACGCCGACTACGGGCATATTAGAGAATTCTAATATACGGTGGGGCAGACGGGAGCAGCCCGATATAGCTGATGGGTAATACGGTGGCGTCCTCGCCCTCTTATGGGTGCAGAGGACGCGGATCACGGCTGAAGGCTGGTATATCAGAATATTATTATTTTCTAATACGGGAGCCATATATGGCCACAGTACAGGCAACTTCAAACACCGACATCGCAGGCGACGGCTCGATCCGCAAGGTCGTCTGGACGCCGCTCACCACCACCAATGCCGATGGCGCTGCGATCGAGTGGGTTCAGTACGCAGACCGCACCATCCAGTTCAACGGCACATTTGGCACTGGCGGCACCATCAAGCTGCAGGGCAGCAACGACGGCAGCAACTGGTTCGACCTGTCAGATCCGCAGGGTACGGCCATATCCAAAGGCGCCGCCGGTATCGAGGCGGTGCTGGAAATTACCCAGTATGTGCGCCCGTTCGTATCAGCCGGCGACGGCACTACCTCGCTGACCGCGACGCTGGTGATGCGCCGCGCCAACCCGATGAGGACGTAAGACATGGCCACCATCGCACCCACCATCGCCCAACTGGCTGACGGCACGGCCAAACTGGTCACCTGGACGCCCATGATCGTGATCGACACCGATCCGCCCAACGAGGTGTAGGAATACGACATCGGTTCGCCGGTCGAGTTGTGCCGCTTCTCGGATCGCTCGGTGACCATTTTCGGCACCTGGGGCGGCGGCAGCATCACCCTCAAGGGCAGCAATGACGGGACGAATTACTACCCGTTGACCGACCCGCAGGGCAATGCCATCACCAAAACGGCGGACAGTCTGGAGCAGATCACCGAACTGACGCAGTTCATCAAGCCGGAGATCACCGCCGGCGACGCCACCACCAGCCTGACCGTGAAGCTGTTACTGCGGCTGCCCACACCAATGAGAACGTGATGCGCTGACTATCGCCGCATCGCGCGGATTCAAGATTCTGTATGTGAATGGCGCATGGACGTTCGGCGCATCCGACGTGATCGACGGCTACCACATCAAGGCGGTGACCCATGAGGCGGCAGACATCACGCTGACCGCTGGATGTTCAAATGTCGGCGCGGTGTTCGAGGATTTGGTAATTCACGGGACGCAGGGCGGTGATGCTCACTTTGTGCGCTGCAACATCCCTGTTTCCGGTTTGTATAACGCCGAAGGCGAGCATATCGCCTGCACCTATCGCGGCCACGTATCGACGGTGACGGACGGCACGATCGAGATGCTGGATGGATTCTCGGCGATGCCCGGCAACGCTCATCCGTACATCATCTGCAACGGCAATGTGAGTGTCGGCATCCGCAATTTCAGCGGCGGCATCGGCGTGGAAAACCTGACCGCAGGCCATGTGGTGCTGGGCATCAACACCGGCTATGCGCATCTGCACGACACCTGCACCGGCGGCAACATCTTCGTGCGCGGCACGGGCGGCATCATGGATGAGTCGGCGGGCGCGACGGTTGACCTGTCGGGTTACATCAACATTCCGTCGATCGCCGCCGGCGTGTGGAATAAGACCTTGCCATGACCGCCGGTGAACGACTGAAACTGCTGGCAGGCGCATCCGGCACTGCCGGGGCGCTATTGCTGGTGATCGGCGCCGGGGCGACCGCCGGTGAGGCACTGGTCAACTATTCCGGCCTGCCAACAGGGACGGCGGCACAGCATTTACTGACCGATGCGACCAACAAGGGCAGCCCAATCATTCTGATGCGCCGCCGCAGCAGGCGCTAACGAAAGGAATTCCATGCAGATCGAACAAGAGATCGTCGTTGACGAGGATGTCGCACGCGCCGAGGAAGAGCGCCGCCGCACGCAGATGGCTGCACTGGCCGGCGCGCTCAAGGGCTTGCGCGACGAGGCGATCAAGGGCAGGGCTTCTTCCGGCATCGAGGACGAATGGCTGGAAGACGAGGAATACTTTGAGGGCATTGACGATGCCAACCGCGGTGAGCGCAAGATCAAGCCGTCCTCGCCGGACGGACGGGTCAGGGTGGAACGCACCCGCGAGCGCAAGACCTCGCGCTCGACCGTGTTCGTCAACATCACCCGCCCGTATGTGAACGCCGCCTCGGCCAAGGTGGCGGACATGCTGTTCCCGACCGATGATCGCAACTACGCCATCCGCCCGACGCCGATCCCGGACATGATCCAGGTGGAAGAAGACAGTAGCCCGGCCTTCGGCCAGGGCGGACAGCCGATCATGAAAGCGCCGGTTGACCAGACCGGGCGGCCGGTGATGCTACCCAACGGGCAGCCCGCAATGCAGCAGGCGACCAATGCCGATATGGCCAGGGAAGTGATGAAGCGCGCCAAACTTGCGGCAGAGAAGGCGGAAAAGCAGATCGACGACTGGCTGGTGCAGTGCGGCTATCACGGCGAGGGGCGGCAGGTCATTGAAGACTCGGCCAGGCTGGGTTCAGGCGTTATCAAAGGCCCGTTCCCTGAGTCCACGCGCAGACGGGCGGTGGTGCAGGCGCTGGAAGGCACCGGCATCACCATTCAGGACGAGATCGCGCCGAAGAGTCGCAGGATAGACGTGTGGAACCTGTATCCCGACCCGTCCTGCGGCGAGTCGATCCACAACGGCAAGTACGTCTGGGAACGCGACACCATCAATGCGCGCCAGTTGGGCGAGCTCAAGCGCGATCCGAGCTATGACAAGGACGCCATCGACCGCGTGCTGGACGAAGGGCCGAAGAGCATCCTGACCGGCGAGTCGCGCCGCAACAAGGGCGAGCGCCCGAACGACAAGGAACTGTACGAGATCTGGTACTACACCGGCTATTTATCCAAAAAAGACCTGGAAACGGCGGGTTATGAGTTCGATAAACAGCCGGAAGAGGGTTTGATGGAAATGGCGGAAACGCAGGAATGCGGCTGTGATGATGAACAGCATCCGGCCATTGCGGTGATGGTCAACGATGTTATCGTCAAGGCCACCCTGCAACCGCTGGACTCCGGCGAATTCCCGTATGACGTGATGCCGTGGCAAAGGCGCGCGGGACACTGGGCGGGCATCGGTGTAGCCCGACAGATGCGCACCAGCCAGGACGGCGTGAATGCCGCCACCAGAAACATGATGGACAACGCCGGTGTATCCGGCGCACCTGTGCTGATTATCGACCGCAGCAAGGTGGTGCCGGCCGACGGCAACTGGACGGTCGGCCCGCACAAGGTCTATTACACCACTGATAACTACGACGGCGGTAACATCCGCGACGCCTTCACCTGGATACTCGCGCCGTCGATGCAGGTCGAGCTGATGAACATCATCCAGTTCTGGATGCAGCGCGCCGAGGATGAGACCGGCCTGCCGATGCTGCTGCAGGGACAACTGGGCAAGGCGCCGGACACCGTGGGCGGCATGACCATGCTCAACAACAACGCTTCCAGCGTATTGCGCCGCATCGCCCGGGTGTTCGACGACCAGATCACCGAGCCGCACATCGGCAGGTACTACGAGTGGCTCTTGATGTACGGCGATGACGATTCGATGAAGGGTGACTACACCATCGACGCCAGAGGCTCATCCGCGTTGATCGAGCGCGACATGCAGTCGCAGGTGCTGTTGCAGATGCTTAATGCGGCGGTCAACCCTGCCTTCGGCCTCGACCCGGAAATGGTGATGCAGGAATTCCTCAAGGCGCAGCGGTTCGACGCGGACAAGCTCAAGCTGTCCGACGAGAAAAAGCAGCAGATGGCGCAAAGACAACCGCCGCCCGATCCGAGGATACAGGTGGCGCAACTGAACGCGCAGGCCAGAGGGCAGGAAAAGCAGCTCGAAGCGCAAGGCGAACAGCAGGCATTGCAGATGAAGCTCGCCTTTGAGGCGCAGCAGGCCGAACTGGATCGTGCGCTGAAGCAATGGGAAAAGAGCATCGAGGCGCAGATCGCGCAGGCGCAGCTTTCCGGTGAGCAGGCGATGAACGCCGACGACCTGAAGGTGGCGCTGGCCAAGGAGAGCGCCAAACTGAAAACCCAGGTGGCGCTGGCGATGCAGGCCAGCCGCGCGCCGCAGGTGGCCACGCCGAGCGTGGAACCTGCCGGACGGGCACCCAATGGACAGGCGTTTCAGCGGTGAAGCTGACCGAACACGAACTGGCGTCGCCGCTGTGGCGCAAGCTGAAGGAACACTGGGAAGCGCGCATGGAACAGTTGCGCAGCGAGAACGACAAGAATTTGAACGAGATTGAAACGGCCAGACTGCGCGGACGCATCGCGGAAGTCAAGGCCAGCCTCGACATCGGCACACCCAAGCCGGTGATCGGGATTGACTGAAAGAATTACGAACGCCGGGATAACCGACCTTCGCTAGTAGTGGTGAACCGCAGACAGAGCCCGCCTTGAGCGGGTTTTTTGTTGCCGCTCGCCGTGTTGCCCGCCTTCGTGCGGGTTTTTTTGTTCTGGAGACATGAAATGACAGGAGAAGTCGAGCAACCCGAAACACAGACCGAAACACAGACCGAAGCCCAAACCGAAGCCCAGGATTCATCCGGCTTCCGCAAGGGTTACGACAGCATTGCCAACAAGGACAGGCAGCCCGAAGAAGCGCCGACCGAGACCTCTACCGAGGAACCTCCGCCGGAACCCGCTTTGAGCGGCGAGCAGGCCAGGGAGCTGCTGGCACAGGTGGCGCGCATTCCTGATCTGGAAAAGCGGCTGCGGGACGAGGGCGGTCGGTATGGCTCACTCAAGCAACAGATCGAGCAGATGCAGCAGAGATTCAACACGGCAACGACCGCGAAAGAGGTAGAGGCTCACGCCGCCGATTCCGCCGACCTGCTGAACGATCTGCGCGACGAGTTTCCCGAGCTGGCCGACAAGCTGAAGGGTGTTTTCGACCGCGTGCTGTCCGCCAAGGGCGGGCAAGCCTCTCCCGACATCGAGCAGATGGTGGCCGCGCGCCTTGCCGCAGAGAAACAGGCGGCGCTGGACGAGGCCATTCAGCAGCTCAGCAACGATCACCCTGACTGGATGGAAGTGCGCCAGACGCCGGAATTCGGCGAATGGAAGGAAACCCTGTCCGCCAGGGAGCGGGTGCGCTTCGATAAGTCGCAGGACCCGTTCTATGTGGCCGAGATGCTTGACCGGCACAAGGACTGGCTCAGTTCCAGAGCAAAACCGACAGACAGCACAGCAGCGCAGGCGAATAAAACCCGCCTGCAGAACGCGGTGTTACCAACCAACGGGACCAAGCCGCCGCAAAAGGGCGAGCCGAGTCCTTCAGAGCGATTCCGGGCGGGCTACAACAAGGTGGCCGGCGCCCGACTTTAATTACGGAGGTTTCAAATGAGCATTCAAAACTATGCCCTGTCACCAGGGCGCATCAATGAGGTCAAGGGCGAGATTCTCGCCATGGCCGAGCCAACGATGGTGCTGGCACTGGGCTGCGAGATGAAGCAGATGCCCAAGAACAAGGGCGACAACATCACCTACCGCCGCGTCATCCCGACCGGCGGCGCCACCACCAACGCCAATACCATCAACCGCTGGAGCGTGTCGGCGGTGGCGCATCTGTTGCAGGAAGGCGTCACGCCTGCCGCAGAGACGCTGACCGACCAGTACGTCAACGTGCAGCTCAACCAGTACGGCGCGATCTATAGCTGGACTGACAAGACGGCCGACCTGCACGAGGACGACATTCCCGGCGACATGAAGAACCTGCTGGCCAAGCGCATGGGACTGATTCAGGAAATGATCCGCTTCGGCGCGATGAAGTCCTGCACCAACGTCGCCTACGCCGGCGGCAACTCGCGCGCCACGGTGGACGAGGCGATCAACCTGAACATCCTGCGCCGCACCGCAAGGACATTGCTGGCCAACCATGCCGGCAAGAAGTCCAAGGTGCTGCGTCCGGGACCGGACTACGACACCTCGGCCATCGAGGAGGCGTTTCTGGTGTTCGTGCATACCGACGGCGCTGCTGACGTGCGCGACCTGCCCAGCTTCGTGCCGGTGTCCAAGTACGCCGGCTTCAGCCCGGTCAGCCCGAAGGAGCTGGGTTCGTGCGAGGAGTTCCGCTTCATCCTGTCACCCGAACTGGCAGCCTATGCCGATGCGGGCGGCGCGAATGCGGCGCTGTACGGCACCACCAACTCGGCGGCCAACGTGGACGTTTACCCGTTCATCGTGTGCGGCGAGGATGCGGTGTTCGACATCGCGCTCAAGGGCGAGAGCTCGTTCGACCTGTCGGTCATGCCTGCCAGCCAGAAGGACAAGAACGACATCCTCGGCCAGCGCGGCTATGTCGGCGCATCATTCTGGAGCGCCGTGCTGGTGGCCAACCCTGGCCACATGGCCGTGATCGAGGCTGGCGTAACCGCCCTTTGATCCACCCGATAGCCCTGCCAGTCAGGGCTATTTCATTCAAGGAGAAATAATATGGAAAAGACAGTCCTGAGCGGTATCACGCTCAACCACCTCAACACCGGCGCAGTGGCCGGCACGACCAACAGCTTCACCACTACCGTTGCTTCGGTTTGCTCGATCAATGGCAAGTTCGCAACGGCGCTGGGCGTGCTGACCAACTCGGCCACGACACCCACCACGGATGCCAATACCGGCGCAGCCTTTGCGGCGATTCTGCCGAATACGGCGGCGGCGGTGGTGTTCGGCGTCAATGCGGCCGGCACACTGGTCGCGGTGCAGGGTCCGGCCGTACCGACCGCAACCGGCGTCACCACGACCGTGGGCGCATTCAAGGATTACCCGCAGTTCCCGGCCATCCCGGCTGACTTCTGCCCGATCGCCTACACGCTGATTCGCGCAGCGCCAAGCCTGACGGCCGGGTTCAGCGTGGGTGTTTCCGAGTGGGCGGCGTCTGGTGCTTCCTGCACCACGTTCAAGAACATCGCAACGCTGCCGGATCGTCCTCAGATCAGCTAATTGACCTGAGATCACTTCAAGCCGCCTTCGGGCGGCTTTTTTATTGAGGAGAAGAAGACATGGCAAGAGTACCGCCAACCATCAAGCGCAGCCACACCGAGTCCGAGGAGCAGCAGGTCGGACAGGACGGCGTGCGCGAGTTCGACAAGCACAACGAGCTGCCGCAGATCAAGGCGGAGCAGCCCGGCAAGGAAAACTCGAAGTGGGCTGAGGACATGGCCTTCATGAACGAGGAAGTCATTGTCGTGGTGCACGAGGCGACGGACAAGAACGCCGACCCGTTCCCGGCGGTATGGGTCAACGGGCGGGTGCAGCGGTTCGTGCGCGGCGAGGAGCAGAAGGTGCGCCGCTGTTTCGTGGAGCGGCTGGCGCGTTCCAAGCTGACAACCTTCAACAACGTCAAGACCAAGGGCGTGGATGGCGAGGACAAGTTTGTGTACCCAAGCCATACCGGCCTGCTGTACCCGTTTGCCGTCATCAACGACTCGGATAAGGGTAAACAATGGCTGAAACGGGTGCTTCAAGAGCAATAAACCCAAAAGCGATTCATCGCACTTAATAAAGGAGAAATATCATGCTATCACGTTTTTTTGACCTGGCAATTATCCGTCGCAAACTGCTGTTCAAGAAGGGCGCGACACTCGACGTCACCAATTCCGACAACACGGTAAGTTCCATCGACCTGGCTGAACTGGCCGCGCTGGACAACATCGCAGCAAGCGATCTAGCCAAGATCGACGGCATCACCAACGGCACGGCAGCGGCAGGCAAGGCGCTGGTGCTGGACGGCAGCAAGGGTATCGCCACCATCACGTCGGCCACCATTACTACGCTGACTTCCACGTCGGTGAATGCCACCAGCATTGATGCCGGCGCTTCCGGTGTGGTCGGTTCGGTGGACGTGTTCCCGGCCACCGCCGCCAAGGGCAAGCTGACCATCGCCAAGGCCAACAACACCAACGACGAAACCACCACGCTCACCGTCGATGCGCACGGGCAGGTAACCAACGTGCACATCCCTGACGGCGGCGCAGCAGATGCGTATGTGGTGCAGTCCACCGCCGCCCTGTCACTGGCGGAAGCGGATGTGCTGGATGCCGCGTCCAGCGCCAACAACACCACAGGCAAGGCCGCCATTCTCGGCACCAACGGCGCGGTGACGTTTGCCGGTGCTGCGACATTGCCGGGCAACGTGATGGCAGTGCTGGCCGGCGCCGGCATTACCGACGGATCCGGCACGATCTACAAGACCAGCGTGGTCAAGGCCGGCGGCATCATCAAGACCAGCATCCTGCTCGACCTGACCGGGTTGGGTTCTTCCACCACCGATCTGGACATCATCGGCACCGGCGCATCCGTTGCCCATATCGGCCAGATCACCGCGGCGAACAACGGCACCCTGCTGACCGGGCGCGTCACCTGCCTGGAAGTGCCGGCCGGCGGCGTGGATGACATCGACCTGTATTCGGCCACAGAGGGCACCGGCGTGTTCGATGGCGCAGTCACCGACCTGACCGAGGCGGCGATCGTCACCTCCGGCGCGGCATGGACGCTGGGCGCGGTCAAGGTGTTCGGCGCCATTCCGGCGGCGGATCAGTACCTGTACCTGGCCGGAGGCGCGGCAGGCACACCCGGCACTTACACCGCCGGCAAGTTCCTGATCGAGATCGAAGGCTACTAAAAGGCGCTTACCTCAGCCGCTACTCGCGTGGCGGCTGGGTTGAACCGCTTTACTTAGAAAGGCTGCTATGTCCACTTTGCTACAGTTGGTAAACCTCGCCAGAGAAGAATGCGACGCGGCCGGCAGCGGCGACCTGGCCACGCTGGCAGGCGTCACCAGCGAGAGCCTGCGCTTCAAGAACTGGGTGATCCGTTCCTGGGAAGAGATACAGGAGCGCCATGCCGACTGGAAGTGGATGCGCGCCGCCTATTCGTTCACCACCACCGCCAATGACGGTTCCTACACCGCCGCGCAGGCCGGCATCGCAACGCGCTTTGGCCGGTTCGACAAGACCTACTGCACGATCTACCTCACCACCAGCGGCACGGTTGACCAGACCGAGCTGACCTGGGTGGACTACGAGGACTTCCGTTCCGGCTGCCTGACCCGTCCGGTCGGCGGCGGACGCCCGACCCACTTCTCCATCGGCGACGCCAACGAGCTGCTGCTCTGGCCTGTGCCCGACTCGACGCTCTACACCGTCACCGGCGACTACTTCAAGTCACCGCAGATACTTTCCGCCGACTCAGACACGCCAGAACTGCCCGAACAGCACCGCGTCATCGCCTACCGCGCGATGTGCAAGTACGCGCGCTTCACCGCAGCGCCGGAAGTGTATGCCGATGCGGTCGCCAACGAGCGCCTCATCATGAGCCAGTTGCGCGGCAAGTACCTGTCCACCCTGCATTTCGGAGACCCGCTGATATGAAAATGCGGGAATTCCCGATGCCAAGGGTGAGCGTGGACTATTTCAGGATGGCCGGCGGGCTGAACCTGGAAAGCCCAGCCTTATCCATCCGGTCGGGACAGTTGATCGACGTGCGCAACTACGAACCGATGCCGACCGGCGGCTACCGGCGCATCCGCGGCACCGAGCGTTTCGACGGCAGGACTTCGCCTTCCTCGGCGAATTACTGGATGCTGGGCGTGAGCATCAGCGGCAGCATCGCGGCGGGCGACACGGTCACCGGCGTGACCTCCGGCAAGACCGGCGTGGTGTTGCAGGTCAACACTGGCGAGCTGGTATTGACTAAGGTGTCCGGCGCGTTTGTTTCAGGTGAAACATTGAATGTATCCGCCGTGCCGCAGGCCGTCACCACCACGGTTGCCAACCAGAATGCCGCATTGACTGTGGCGCTGCACGCCGCCTACAGGAACCTGGCCGCCGATAACTACCGCGCCGACATCGGTGCGGTGCCCGGATCGGGCAGCATTCTCGGCATTCACCAGTACAAGGGCGTGAAATACGCATTTAGAGCCAATGCCGGCGGGACGGCGGTGAATATGTACAAGTCCACTTCGTCCGGATGGACGCAGGTGACGTTCACCAAGGAAGTCAGCTTTACGGCAGGGACGACCCAGCCGGCAGAGGGTGCTACCCTCACCCAGGGCGGCGTGACGGCCACCATTCAGCGCGTGGCCACGCAGTCCGGTGCATGGACGGGCGATGCGGCAGGGCGTTTCATCATCACCAGTGTTGCCGGCGGCAACTTCTCGGCGGGCGCTGCGACCGCCACCGGCGGCTGCACGGTCACGCTGTCTGCGGCAGAGTCCGCGATCACGCTGGCCACCGGCGGCAGGTTCGAGTTCGTCAACTACAACTTCACCGGCTCGGCGGACACGCTGAGAATGTACGGCTGCGACGGCGCGAACCGGGCGTTTGAGTTCGACGGCACTGTGTTTGTCCCGATTGCCACCGGCATGACGACCGACAAGCCAACTTTCATCGCGGCGCATGTAAGCAAGCTGTTTCTGGCGTTTCGCGGCTCGTTGCAGTTTTCCACCACGGGCACTCCTTATATGTGGACGCCACTGACCGGCGCCAACGAGATCGGCATGGGTGACACCATCACCGGGCTGCTGCCGGTGGTGGGTGGATCATCCGCCGGCGCGCTGGCGGTGTTCACGCGCAACGCGACCTCGATCCTGTACGGCACCGGCGCCAACGACTTCCAGCTCATCAACATCAACCCGGACGCTGGCGCAGTGGCCTATACGGTGCAGAACCTCGGCCTGATCCTGATGCTGGACGACCGCGGTGTGCGGCTGTTAAGCCCGACGCAGGAATACGGCAACTTCGCCGACCAGACCGTGACGCAACTGGTGCAGTCGCTGATCGACGCCAAACAGGGCGCGGCGGTCGCATCCAGCATCCATCGCGGCAAGAACCAGTACCGGCTGTATTTCAGTGATGGCGAGGTGCTGGTGGTCAGCTTCCTCAACCGCAAGCTGACCGGCATCACGCGGCTGGACTACGGCATCGCGGCGACCTGCGTGACGTCCGGCGAGAACGCCACCGGCGCGGAAGAGGTGTTTTTCGGCAGTTCCACCGGTATGGTGTACCAGGCCGGCAAGGGCACCTCACTGGACGGCGAGCCGGTCGAGGCATGGATACGCACCGCCTACGCCAACCACAAGTCACCGCTGCTCAAGAAGAGCTACAAGCGGCTGCTGCTGGAAATGGACGCGGAAGGCAGCGCACATTTCCAGGTGGGCTATGACCTCGGCTATGGCGCGCCGGACATGGAGCCTGCCGGGCGCATCGCCTTCGCGGAAGAGGGCGGCGGAGGTTACTGGGATCAATTCCAGTGGGAAGCCTTCACCTGGGACGCGCAGGTGGTGGTCAACCCGCAGACCACGATCTCGGGCACCTCGGAAAACATCAGCCTGCTGGTTTACAGCAACAACGACTATGACGACCCGTGGACGATCCAGGGCGCGTCCGTTTATTACATCCTGCGCCGCCTGGCGCGCAGCAACGCCTGTTAGGAGAACTTGAATGGCAGACTATTTCAACGAAGACGGCAACCCGGTCGCGCAGTCCAGAGGCGTTTCGTCGCAACTGCGCAACATCTTCACCGCAATTCGCACCGGCTTCGAGAAGGTGGCGGGCTACACCGGCAACGCCAACAAGCTGGTGAAGATCAACTCCGGCGCGACCGCGCAGGAAGCAATGAGCATGGGTACGGCGGATCAGGTGCTGGGCATGAATGCCGGTGGTACGGCCTACGAGCACAAGACCCTGACCGGCACAGCCAACCAGGTCACGGTGACGCAGGGTGTCGGCACGGTGACGTTTTCCGCACCGCAGAACATCCACACCGGCGCGAGTCCGACCTTTGCCGGCGCGAACATCGCCGCGCTGACCTCACCCAATGTATCTATCACCGGCGGCACGATAACCGGCATCACCGATATTGCCGTGGCTGACGGCGGAACCGGCGCTTCGGACGCCGCCACTGCCAGAAGTAACCTCGGCCTGGCCATCGGCAGCAACGTGCAGGCTTACGACGTGGAACTGGCCGCGCTGGCCGGGCTGACCTCTGCCGCCAACAAGGGCATCCAGTTCACCGGAGCGGGCACCGCCGCGACCTATGACCTGACCACCGCCGGAAAGGCATTGCTGGACGACGCCGATGCCGCCGCGCAAAGGGCAACGCTGGGTTCAACCACGGTCGGCGACGCGGTATTCATCGCAACAAGCACCGCAGCGGCCAGAACGGCCATTGGCGCGGTCATCGGCACTGACGTGCAGGCGTATGACGCAGACCTTACCGCTGTTGCCGGGCTTTCTTCTGCTGGCATTGTCGCAAGGACAGGAGCCGGTACGGCGGCTTCCCGCACACTTCAGGCGCCCGCTGCCGGCATAACCATCACCAACCCAGCCGGGACTGCCGGAGATCCCACGTTTGCATTGGCGAATGACCTTGCCGCTCTGGAAGGACTGTCCGCCACTGGCTTGATTGCAAGAACGGGGGATGGCGCGGCATCTGCGCGCACGATCACCGCCGGAACCGGCGTCACCGTCAACAACGGCGACGGCATATCCGGCAACCCGACCGTTTCGGTCACGCCCGGCGTGGGCTTGGGCGACGTATTGAGTTCCGGCGCAGTCACAAACGGGACGCTGGTGGTGCATTCCGGCACGACCGGGCAGATCATCACACAGTCCGCCCTGACCGGGATGCTCAAGGCGACCAGCGGCGTGCCTGCTGCTGCTTCTGCCGGCACTGACTTTGTGGCGCCCGGCGGCGCGTTGGGCACACCCTCATCCGGCAGCCTCGGCAGTTGCACTTCATATCCATCTTCCGCCCTCGCCGGCGTACCGCTAACCGCGCAAACGACAGGCTTCACCGCAACAGGCGGCACAACACCCAAGACGCTGACGGTGGATGTGGACTTTACTGTAAGTAATGCGCTGGTGTCTGGTGGGGCATTAGGCACTCCAGCTTCTGGTACGCTGACGAACTGTTCTGGACTTCCAGCATCAGGCGTTGTTGGCACTGCTGCAACCCTCGGCGCAAACGTATTCACCGGCACGCAAACATGGTCTAAAGGTGCTGACGTTGCAAGTGCTAACGCGCTTACGGTTGGCGCTGACGGAAACTACTTTGATATTACCGGCACTACAGCAATAACCTCGATTACAACCGTAGCTGCCGGAACAGTGATTAAGTTGCATTTTGATGGTGTGCTTACACTGACACATCACGCAACGAATCTGATTCTTCCGAGTGGAGCGAATATCACTACCGCTGCCGGCGATGAAGCAGAGTTTATTGAGTACGCAACTGGCACTTGGCGCTGTACGAATTATTCAAAAGCCGACGGTACATCGGTAGTGTCTGCTGCTGGTGGTTCACTTGTGTATCTTTCGACGGTGACAGCAAGCGCGTCGGCTACTGTCGATATTGAAACAACATTCGACTCAACATATGACGCATATTTGATTGTTGTATCGGGGTTACTGACAGCTAATGCCGCGCCGGGTTTATATTGCCGCCTAAAGGTTGGAGGAACTTACCAAACTGCCAATTACCACTTCGTAAATATATACGCTCAATCTGGATCGGCAACTCCTTCGGCTGATGTATCTTTAAGCGCAGCCGCGATTAATTTTGGATGGTCTACGATTGGAGGCGGAGCCTCACCAAGAAGCAGTGACTTTAATATACGCATCCTTAATCCAAGTTCTACAACTCTTGAGAAATCAGTGATATTGGAGGGGCGAACTATTCGCGGCGATAACAACTTCAACGAAATCTCATTTAAGTGTTCAGGTCGATACACTGGAGGAACGACAGCGTTGACAGGTGTAAGAATATACGCTGGCTCTGGAAATATAGCGTCAGGTACTTTTAGACTCTACGGCATCAAGAACTCGTAAGGAGATTCACATGACAAGATACCACGCAACATCAGAAGGAAATATTCCGTTTACTCCTGAAGAAGAACTGGAATGGGATGCGAGAGAAGCAGAAGCACTAGCAGCGGCACCGGGAATCGCCAAAGCCGCCTTCATCAAGCAGGTAGATCAGGACGCAGATAACATCATTCGTGACACGATAGGCTGGCGCGCTACTGAATATCTGAGGGCTGAACAGGAAGCCGCAGCCTACGCCGCTGCCGGATACACGGGCGATGTTCCAGTAAGCGTGAGTTCCGAGGCAACAGCTAAGGGTATAACGGCTCAGGTGGCTTGTGACACAATTATTGCTACAGCTACAGCATGGCGCACCGCGCAGGCTTCATTGAGGGCAGAACGGCTGCTGGCAAAAGCCTTGGCGGGGAATGCTGTTGACGGGGCTGCGTTGAACACCATTAAAGCATCTTGGGCTGCATTCATAGCAGCACTCAGGACGCAGTTGGGCGTGTCATGATGCAGATCGCCATTATCAGCAACCCAAGTAAGCTGGCAGGCAGACTCACGAAATTCTTTGCCGGAAGCCCCGCCTATCATATAGGCTTTGTGGATACTGAACGTGGTAAGTTTTACGATATGAATCTGTTGTTCCGACGCAGGGCGTGGCCGCATTATCCTTCTGATGTTGTTACAATGTACGAGTGCCCTGTGTCACTGTCCGGCGATGATCTGGAGTATTGGTTGGACACTGACACTGACTGGTACGGAGTGTGTGATTATCTTGCATTCGGCATCCGCAAGGTGTTCCCAAGATTCAAAGGCAGCTATAAGGGGGCTATCTGTTCGGAGAAGGTCGCCGAGATTTTAGTGTGGAAGGGGTGGGCATCACCTTTTGACGGGTTTGTGCCGAGTCCTTCCGATTTTGAAGAAGTTTTGAAAATTATAAAGTAAAGGGAGAGCCGCATGGACTGCAAGCGGGTTAAGTATCGCACAGATCATCGAGGGCTTTTTGGAAAGCCGTGAATTCCGGGAAAAGTTTTAAGCAACAACAAGCCGCCTTCGGGCGGCTTTTTTATTGGAGAGCGCAATGGGACTTTTGAACACAATGGCAGATCAAGGCAGGGGTGGCGATACCCGCATTGCCCACGTCACGCCCGGCGAGATGGTGCTGCCCAGAGAGGTGGCAGCGGTGCGCCCTGACATCGTGGCGCATATCGTGGACACCATCCGGCAGATGGGCGGCAACCCGGCGCAAACAGTCGTCGGCAAAGGCAGGATCAACCCGAATACCGGGGTCGAGGAATTCGCCACGCAGGAAGAGATCAATGCAGCCTTCCAGCAGTATCTTGGCCGGGCTGCCGGCGCAGGTGCGCTGGGTCATTGGGGCGGCGCAAACATCACCGCCGACCAGATGCGCGCCGCCGTGAGCGGCTCCGCCGAGGCAAGAGAGCGCACCGGTCTGATTGGCGCCGGAATTCCGGCTGCGCAGCTTGGGAACTTCTCTGACCTGCACAAGCAAGGGTTCATGGCGGCAGATGCCGCTGCTGGCAACGCAGCCAATACCACTACCACCGCGCCCAGGGTATATACAGCGAACGACGTCAACAGTATTTTTCAGACCACCTTTGGGCGGCCTGCCGCTCAGGAAGGCATTGACTACTGGACTAATGTGGCCAACACCAATCCCGGCCTTGACCTCGCAACGGCGATCAGGAGCGCCGCCAGCAAGCAGGACGTCAATGCGATGAACGACATTACCGCCGACTCGCTAGACACGACGACAACCTGGGGCAACGACCTGCTCGCAAGCGGCGTCAATAACAGTCAGGTGACCTACGACCCGGTTGCCAATAAATGGGTGGGCACTCCATCCACACAGCCCATTAAGACCACGGTCAACGCCACCGGCGACACCGGCGGCAACGTGACTGTGGCGCAAACCGATAATATCCTGTTGCCGGAAACCAGGGAAACCACCGCCGTGCCTGCTGCGGTCACGCCGCCAGCAGAGGTGGTCAATGCTGCGGTCACGCCGCCAGCAGAGGTGGTTAATGCTGCGGTCACGCCGCCAGCAGAGGTGGTTAATGCTGCGGTCACGCCGCCAGCAGAGGTGGTTAATGCGGTGCAGGACCCGACCAAGGGCACGGTGCAGGGACAGCTCGGCGGCATCATCAACGCCAATTCGCCGTTGATGCAGCGCGCCGCGCAACGCGGGCTTGACATGGCAAACAGTCGCGGCCTGCTCAATTCCGGCATGGCGATCGGTTCGGCGCAGAACGCCATCATGGACTATGCCCTACCTATCGCGCAGACGGACGCAGGGTTCAGCAACCAGTTTGCCCTGACCAATGCGGGCGAGGCGAATACCACCAACCGCTTCAATACTGCGAACCAACAGCAAACCAACCTGTTCAACGCTGGCGAGGGCAACACGACCAACAGGTTCAACACCGCCAACCAGCAACAGACCAACCTGTTCAATGCGGGCGAGGCGAATACCACCAACCGTTTCAACACCGCCAACCAGCAACAGACCAACCTGTTCAATGCGGGCGAGGCGAATACCACCAACCGTTTCAACACCGCCAACACGCAGCAGTCCAACCTGTTCAACGCCGAGGCGCAGAACCAGGCCAACACCTTCAACGCGCAGCAGTCCAACGCCATGGCGACCGAGCAGGCGCGGCTGTCGGGCGACCTGGCCAAGTTCAACGCGGCGCAGCAGAACCAGATCGCCAGCCTGCAACTGGATCATGCCAACAGGATAGAACTGGCCAACATTCAGGCCACCTACCAGAACCAGATGCAGGCCAATGCCAGTTCCAGCGCGCTGTTCACACAAACCATGGCGGCACTTAACAACATCCAGCAGAGCACCACGATGGATGCGGATGCCAAGCGCGCGGCCATTGACCAGCAGGTCGAGATGCTCAAGGCCGGGTTGTCGTTGAATGGCGCGGTCGCCAACCTGAACCTGAGCGAAGTGCTGGACTTCAGTGTTTAACACGCTACCCAAGACCTTTGAGCGCAACCAGTGGCTCATTGACCTGATGGCAGCGCCTGCGCTGGAAGAGGCGTTTGAGCCGGCGGACACGCTGGACGAGCTGATGGCGCAGTATGAGAACTGCCATGTCGAGCCGATCGGGGACAAGATCATGCGGCTGGAAAGGTTTTTGCTGACCCTGCCGCAAGTGGACATGCCGGTGAAGCATTACATCGTCAACGGGCTGTACTACCGCGAATTGTTCATCCCGGCGGGCACCGCGCTGACCGGCGAGGTGCATCTCGATGCGCACCTTTGCATCATGCTCAAGGGCGACATCACCATCCTGTCGAAAGACGGGCTGGCGCGGTACAGCGAGCCGTGCACGTTTCAGTCGGACGGCATGATAAAGCGCGCCGGCTATGCGCACAGCGATACGGTATTCATCAACATTCATCGCACGGATGAGACCTGCCCGGAAAGGGCGGCGGCAAAGTGCGTATTCAAGGAAGGAGAGTAGTCATGGCTTTCGGATTTTCTGCGGCAACCATTGCAATAGCCGGCGCGGCGACAATGGCCGTCGGGTCGGTGCTCGGCATCAAGGAAGCCAAACCCATCGGCGGGCTGATGATGGCAGGCGGCGGCATCGCATCGGGCCTTACCGCCTTGGGCGGACTATCCGCTGCCGGCGGGTTGGGCGCAAACCTTGCGACATTGTCCGCCGGTGCGAACCTGGTCGGCGGCGCAATGCAGGGCATCGGTGTTTTGACCGGCAACAACAGGCTGTCCAACGTCGGCGGACTGATTAACGCTGGCGGCTTCATCGGCAGTTCGTTCGATGCCGGCATGGGCACATCCAGCACCAGCGGATCGGGTGGAACATCCGGTGGATCGGGTGGCATGAGCAGTATGCCGGGCAATACGCCGGTCATGGCGGGTGACATCGGCAAGGTATCCACCGCGCCAACGAACGCCGGCAGGATCACCGACGTGCTGGCAAAACAGTCCGCCGCCGTGAACAGTCCCAGCGCGATAGACAGCATGACCGCCAAGATCGAGAAGTACGACAAGCTGCTCAACATGGGAAGCGGCGCACTGGACATGATGAACCAGAACAAACGGCTCAACGACTTGCTGGCGCAAGACCAGAGCCAGTTCGACCAGCGCCTTGCGCTGGAACGGCAGAAGAACACCGCGGTTGCCATTCCGGGACGGGTGGGCGTGAGCGCGCCGGCCACGCCGCGCGTCGTGCAGCAGATAGACCCCAGCTACCGCTACGGGCGGTTGACAACAAGAACCTGAGGAGCGTACCGATGGAAGACATGAACAAGCCGGAAGCACAGCCGGAAGCAAAAACCGGAGGGCTGACCGTTACCGCCGACAAGGCGAAGCAGGCGCTGTTTGAGAACCTGGGCGAGCAGGAGCAGGGCGTCATCGGGCGCGTGATCTATGCAGGCATGAAGATGCTGTTCACCAAGGAAATGAACGATAAGGTGGTGCAGGGCATCAAGCGGCAGGACGGCATGGACATTTCCGACAAGCTCGGCATCGGTGTCGGGCATGTGCTGGTCGTGCTGTACAACGAAAGTAAGGGCAGTATTCCGCTGGGCGCGCTGTTGCCCGCCGGACTTGTGCTGCTGGCCAAGCTGTACGAGTTCGTGGACAAGACCGGCATGGAGCCGGTGACGGACGATGACTTCGGCGAGTCGTTGCAGATGATGAACGCGGTCATCAACAGGACGTTCAACCCGCAATTCAATGGCGATCTGGTCGAGCAGGGCAAGGCGACCGTGGCGCAGGGACAGCAGACACAGCAGCAACAGCCGCAAGCTCAACAAGCGCAAGGGCTTATTAACCAGGGAGGTGTGTGATGGCAAGGTTTTATACCTACTTGCATTGCAAGCCAGGTGGAGCGCCGTTTTATGTTGGCAAGGGATGTGATGGAAGCCATAAACGAAGCCATGAATTTGTAAAAAGCAGAAGCCAATATCATAAAAATATCGTAGCGAAATATGGAAAAGAAAATATCGAAATATACGTTTTCCCGCGTGAATCAGAACGGCACGCATTTGAAACAGAAATTAGATGGATAGATCAATTGCGTCGCGACGGGTGGAAATTAGTCAATATGACAAATGGTGGCGATGGCGTTGCCGGGTTGGCTTGTTCCGCAGAAACAAGAAAGAAACTTTCTGCTGCGGCAAAATTGCAATGGTTAGATAAAAATAAATTGCCAACCAGGGATATGAATAAATTTCCAAAACAAATAATAAAAATTACAAAGCCGCGCGCACCAATGACAGAAGAAGCGAGGGCAAAAATATCTGCTGCCGCAAAAGGCCGCAAAGCATCTGAAGAAACAAAAGCAAAAATATCAGCCGCATTAAAAGGACGTATTATTTCAACATTATGCAGAGAGCGAATTCGAGAAACATGGCTTGGAAGAAAGCATACTGATGAAGCCAAAAGAAAAATATCAATCGCAGCTACTGGCAGAAAAGCCTCTGCTGAGGCGCGTGCAAAGATGTCAGCATCGCATAATAAACGGCATGAAAAAATAATGAGGAGTATTTAATATGGCTTATTCAGCACTGATGTCGGGTCTGATCGGCGCCGGCATGGCCGCAGGCGATGATGCCAAGGAGCGCATGACACTGGCCAACAAGGAAGCCAGCATGGAACGCCTGGCCGCCAGGGAAATGGACATGAAGAAGCAGCTTTATATCTGGGAAAAGGAAATGGACGCCGAGGCGAAAAAGCGCATCGACGAGAACATCCGCGGCGAAGAGCAGCGGCTACAGGCCGGACAGGCTGCTGGCCAGATCAACCAGTCGCTCGGCTCGAATGTCACATCAGAAGACGTGCTGGGTTCCGGCCTGATGGAAAACGCCGCCGCGCGCAGGGCTTACGGGCTGCAAGAGCCTACCGACATCGACCGGCTGCGCACGAGGGCGCAGGCCGAGATGAACGTGGGCGAGAGTGCAAAAGACACGCTGGGACTGTTGAACGTGGAACGCCAGTTCAAGGCGGATGAAAAGCGCTTTGAGGTTGAGTCCACGCGCAACCAGCAGAACTTTGAGAAGAACATGAAGATACTGGAGCGGCAGATCAACTCGCAGGAACGCGCATCCGACAAGGCGGAGCTGCAAGCCCAAATGAAGGAATGGGAAATGCAATACAAGGATGCCGCACAGCAGGCCGAATTTGCCCATAAGGAACTGACGGCAATCAACGCAAGAATGGATGCAACACCGGAAGAAAAGGCAGCAGCATTGGCAAACTACAGCATCAAGAGCAAGCGCGCCGAACTGGTCGCCAGCAGCTCACCCAGAGGGTCTTCCGGGAAAGCGGCAGGGAGTGCCGCCGGGTGGGATAGTTCATTGTGGAGCGATAAGCAACCCGGCAAAGGTGAAGGTGCTGCCGTGACGCCTGGTTCTGCAACTGCAACGCCCGCCGCGGCGGCACCAGCCAGAAGTATCGAACAGATAGATCGTGATATTGAAGATGAAATGAAAAAACATCCCGGTAAGAACAATAAGCCAATGCCGCTGAAAGACCAGTTGCAGTACAACCCAAGGTTGCGCGCATTAGTTGAGGAGCGCAAAAATGCTTTAGGCAAAGGAAAGTAACATGCCATTATCGTGGGATAAAGTAGTCGCCAAGCCTGAATTTCAGGCGTTGTCGCCATCCGACCAGATTGAGGCGCGGTTCGCGTACTTCAACGATGTCGTGCTGCCGCATGTGCCGGCCAACGATCGCCTTGCGGCATTCGATCAGTTCAACGGTTATGCCGACTCATTGCGTCCGGCGCCGGAGGTTGCAGAGCCGCCGCCAGAAAACAGTGATGTCCTGCGCGGCGTCAAGACGGCCGCGAAGCAAATACCGCAACTGATGTATGGCGCTGCTGCCGGACTTGGCGCAATCGGAGAATCCGCCTTTGGCGAAGGCGGCATGGCATCTGACCTGAAAGCCTATGGCGTGAAGAAATACCAAGAGATCGGTGCGGATATAGCGAAGGATAGCAAGCTGACCGACTCGCTTACCTACTCATGGGAGCGCGCTACCAAGGAAGGCGACTATGGCGCAATGGCGGACTGGCTTCAATACGGCATTGGTTATGGCGGCGTGCAGGCACTTGAGGCGCTTGCATCCGCCGGTATTGGCTCTATGGTTGGCAAGGCCACACTGAAGGGCACCGTCCAGCATCTTGCATCAAAGATGGTTGCCAAGGAAGCAGCAAGGATTGTGGGAACAAAAGAAGGCGCGGCGCTTGCCGCCGATCAAGTAAGCAAGATGGCTGTAGTCAATGTTGCCGGCAAGATCGGGCAAATTGCCGGTGTCGGGGTTCAAGCCTTTGGGATGGAGGCTGGTGAAATTGGCGGTGGGCTTGCCGAGCAGTCCGTGGAAAGAGGTACGCCACTAACGGGTGCGGAGATAGCCAAGGGACTTGGCGCCGTCGGTGCGGCAGGCTTGCTTGAATTCGCCGGAGATAAGCTTGGCGTGGATATTATGCTTGGCAAAACCAAGCTGTTTCGTCCTGCTGGAGCAATGACTGGCCTTTCTGGCAAGGCAACTCGCACGGGCTTGGCGGCAACGGCAGCCATACCAGCAGAGGCAGGGACAGAGTATCTGCAAACCGGATGGGAAGAATACGGACAAGGCAAGGAAGCCAACATCCTGCCATTCAACCAGTCAGCGGAAGCGCAGAGACATGCTATTGATGCGGCTGGACTAGGCGGTGTAGGCGGTGGAGGTATGGCTGTTGTCGGCGGTGTGCTATCCAAGCCGCAGGAACAACCCGCCGCACCCACCCAAAACCTCGACACAACCATTCGGTCCGCGCCACCCTCTGCCGATCCCGGCGTGGACGCATCCATCGACGAGATACTCAATTCCGCCGACACCCTGCTGAACGAAACCACACAAGGAGCGCCCGATGTCAGCCCAACTGCTGCCGCTGCAACAACAGGCCTGGATACGGTCGTCCCTCAAGGACGGGATATTGAGCCAGTCGGAAGCGCAGCAGATGCTGTTCTTCGACATGATCCTGCAACACTGCGACGGGAAGGTGCTGAATTACCCGGAGCACATGGAAGAGCTGTGGTACCGGGTGCAGTTGCACCAGTCGTTGCAGGGACAGGCGAGACAATAGGAGAGCAACATGCCATACCAGTCGGAAGCGCAGCGGAAATGGGCGCACACCAAGTCGGGACAGAAAGCCCTGGGCGGCAAGCGGAAGGTCAGGGAGTGGGACAAGTCCAGCAAGGGGTTGAAATTGCCGGAGCACAAGAAGGGGTTAATCAACCAGAAAATGCGATAGCCAAAGCCCTGCAAAACCGCAACCGCGACAGCAAGGCATCCGTATTGCAGATGCAGGCCATTGCGGCCAAGCCGAACCCGCGCCTGCTGATGGCATCGCCCACCATGGAAAACGGTGCGCCGGTCGTCACTGATCTGGAAAACAAGGGCATCGCCCGGCATGTTGGCAATGAGGATGTTGTTGTCACCGGGAAGCGTGAGATACCGTTCCGGTATGCCGTGGTCGAGGCAGATCAACTGGCCGCATCTAACTTCGCGGACGGATCGCGCAACCCTGAATATGCTACCAACACCGACAAACTGACCGCCATCACCAATGGCCGCACTGCCGGCGTAATGGAAGCCTTCAACAATGGCACGGCACAGCAATACAAGGATGCCATCGCTGGGGCAGAGAGCGTGCACGGCATCAGCGCAGACGCGATACAAGGCATGGACAAGCCGGTGCTGGTGCGCCTGATCAGCCCTGAGCATATAACCGAAACCATCGGTGACGAGAGCAATACCACCGGGACATTGGGGCTATCCGCCGTGGAACAGGCACGCAACGATGCCAACCGTATCGACATAGCCGCATTGACCTTCAATGACAATGGCACGCCGACTACCGAGGCGATGCGTGGTTTCATCCAGGCCATGCCGGAAAGCGAGCGACAGAACCTTGCACCCAATGGCATTCCGACCAAACAGGCGGTAGATCGCGTGCTGGGGGCAAGCCTGTACCAGGCTTATGGCAGCGAAGAGCTGGTAGAGCTGGCGGTGCAGTCCACCGAACCGGAAGCCAGAACGGTCATTGCCGCACTGTCCAATGCCGCGCCGGCCATGATGAAACTGGAAGGTGCCGGCGATCTGGATATTCGCCCGTTGATTATCGAGGCGGCCAAGGCGGTAGTGAACGCCGGACGGCAGGGTGTGTCTGTCACAAAACTTGCATCGCAGCGTGATATAGTGCATTCTGACGGTGTGCAGATTGTGCTGGATATGTTTGCCAGAAACGTCCGCTCAGCCAGGCGCATCACGGAAACACTGAATGATGCGGCGAACATTGCCGCAACAGGCGCAGCACACAAGGCTGCCGGCGATATGTTTGGCGGCGAGAGCGTGACCCGTCAGGACGTTTTAAGGAGATTCGGCGATGACACCACAGGGACGCAAAATTTGGGACAGCCCGGCGGGCGTGGCGCTGCTCAAGCGCATGTTCAACCACGAACCGCTGACCAAACAGGACGAGCTGGTCATGGCGCAGCTCAGGAAGTCCGGGCCGCCAACGAAAGAGTTTCTGAACAAACAGAAGTAACCGACCCATCCTGGTGGGATTCACTCACTGCCGACCAGCGCAAGGAAGCCATCAGCAACGCCGGCCTCAAGCTAAAGGTTGCCGGATGGACGTTCATCAGCAAGCACAATCGGGCAGCCATACTCGCCGCGCGTGAGCCACTGCTGACCAGCTACACCAACTCAGACATCGCCAAGCGCGAGCAGGCCGCACAGGACACCACCGCCGAAGATCAGGCTGCCGTAGATCGTGCGGTCGAGTATTCGCGCAACCAACCGCTTTCACTTTCCGCACAAACCCAAGAGCGCACCGAAGGCAAAACCTCGCAAGCTGGCATGTTCACGCCTGACGGACGGGCGACGGCTGCGGCTGAGCAAACAGGTAAAGCCAAGGCCGACGCAGATATGCAGGCCGCCCAAGAGCAGCAAGCCACCGCCATCCTAGACCGCGCCAACGTCACCGGCAAGGACAGGCTGGACATCATGCGCGACTTTAAGGACGGCAAGCATTCGCTGGAGGATCTGGAAAAGGCGTATCCTGATGCCGGTACACCACCAGTCGAGCGCGGAAGTGTCGGCGCTGCACTCACCAAAGAGCAGAAAAAATCCGTCCTGAAAACGCTTGTCGATGTTTACAAGACCAAGGGCGCGGAGAAGGAATCCAAGGGGCTTGACCGCAACGGCAACGAGCGCATGGGCTACGCCTATCAGCCGGAGCTGTTCGAGAAGTCCGACATCACCGGGGCAATGGTGCGCTACCACGTCACGCTGCCTGATGGGCGTATTGCACACCCGACCGAACTATTCCCCGAATACACGCAGTCAGACATCGACGCGGAAATGAGCCGTCGTCAGAACGCAGAGAGGAATGCCCGGCTGGACGTGCAGCGCGACTACGCGAGGCCGGACGTGCAGTTTGACGATAAAGCTACTGCCGCCAAGTATTGGGATGAAAAAAGCGAGGCATCGAAAGCTGGGTCTGTTGGTGGATGGCCTACCATTCACCCCTCGTCGGAGCGGAGTTATCTAACCAACGGCGAAAAGTTCATCATGGTGCCAATCGGTACTATGAAGAATGGCGATATGGTAGAGGCACTGGCGGCGGAAGGGTGGAAGCCACCCCAGGAACCAAAGGCGGAGCAACCCTCCAGCGCAGCAGCCGCACCTGTCAGTGAAGTGAAGCGCGCAGCAGAAGCGGAAGCCGCAATCGAGCAGGCGGATGCCATCGAGCCGGTGCAAAGCGAAATAGCCATATTGCCGGTTACTTCAGTCAATGAGCTGCAAGGCCGTGGGCAGGAAGCCAAGATAGGCGACTTCGGGCGCAAGGTGTCGGTTCGCAAGGACGAGTCAAAACCAACCGGATCGCGCATGACTAAAGAAGCGGATGATCGCCCGGCATGGGCGCGCCCATATATGGTGATGCAGGTTGAAGAAACTGCCGGATACTTGGATAAGCCGAACATCGGTAAGTGGCAGGTGATGAAGAAGTCCGCGCAGATGAAGGGTGCGGTCGCACTGGTCAGCCGCCAATTCTTCGCTACCGAGCAGGAGGCGCTTGATTCTATTCCGCTGGTCGAGGTGGCGCGCAATCACAAAGTTTATTCCTACGATGCCCCCGGCACGCAAGATGCCGCGCTGAAGAGCATCACCGATAAAACGAAGCAATGGGGAATCTACCGCCTGCTGGCCGAGGGAAAGAAGCGCGCGCTGGTGAAAGGCGGTTTTGCCACTTACGAGGATGCGATGCAGCACGTCGCAAGCAAGCCGGTGGAAATCATCGAGCATAAATTCGAGTTCCCGGAACGCCCTTGGCTGGACAAGATCGAGCGCACCGGTGCGGATCGGCGCAACGGCAAGCCCGTCACCAAGCAGATGTTCATTGACACCTTCGCGCCTGGCGGAGTGGTGTACGGCAACTGGCTGCTGAACGCTGACGAGACGGTCAACGACGATGGGCAAGAGCTATCGAACCACGCCTATGACGGGCTGATGGACTTGGCCGACACCTTGGGTATTCCGCCTAAAGCGCTGTTCCTGAATGGCGATATGGTGCTGGGGCTGGGTGCGGACGGCAAGGGCGGCAAAACCTCTGCTGCCGCTCACTACGCGCCGGATAAGGGGTTAATCAACCTGACCAAGATCAACGGTGCTGGCAGTCTTTCTCATGAGTGGTGGCACAGCGTAGACCACTATTTTGCCAAAGGCAGCGGTTATTCCGGCAGCAGCATGGTGGCGAATAATGCTCAGTACAACAGCAAATCACCGATGCGTGCAGAACTGGCCGAAGCCATCAAGCACGTCATCAAGACGATCAATTACGCCGAAAAATCCAGAACTACCGATGCCAACCTGGTGCGCCAGAATGCGCAGAAGCGGCTGGACGATGCGGTGAAGAGCCTGGATTACAAGCTTAACGACCTGCGCCGCACGCTGACAGCGCCGTGGAAAGAAGGTAAAAAGCCAGCCACAGAAGCGCAGCTCAAACAATGGGATGCGCTGGCCGACAAGCTGCGCAACGGCGATCAGGGCGAGCAAATCCATATCGACAATCCAAGCAAAATGCGTTTTGCGATGGGCTTCAATATCGGTACACATATCCGCGACATGAACGCCATTTACAAGGCGGTGGGCGGCAGCAGCTTCTTGAGACAAGACCCGCAAAGCGCAGGCCGCCAACTGATATGGCCAGTCGAGGCAATCAAGGAAAGCAAGATCAAGCTCGACGCCAAAGATGATGAAACAGTAACCTATCAAGGGCGCACCGACTTTTTCCTTGAGGCTAAAGAGATTGACGGGTATCGCGCATCAAACTACTGGTCAACGCCGGAAGAAATGGGCGCAAGGGCGTTTGAGTCGTACATCTTTGACAAGCTGACATCGGGCAAACAGCAGAGCGATTACCTGGTATATGGCGTGGAGAACCGCTATTACGCCGCGCTGGGAATGAAGCCATACCCGGAAGGCGGCGAGCGCGAGGCGATTAACGCGGCATTCGACAAACTATTCAAGACTGTCCAGACCAAGGAAACCGACAAGGGCGTGGCAATCTTCAACACCCAGCCCGGCGATGCCATACCGGAATCCGAATGGTTGTCAGTCGGCCTGCTTGAAGAGGAAACGAGCAAGCTTCTCGAACCATTTGCCACGGAAATACCCGTCCTGATCCGCGACACGGCGCGGGATGCTGGCATTGAAAGCGCCGATGACGGGGTAACTTCCGGTGCTGTCTATAACGGGCGCATCCACCTGTTCCGTGATGGGCTGACCGACCGCGCTGCTGTTGTGCGTACCTTGTGGCATGAACTCCTCCATTTCGGCTTCCGCCGCTTTATGACCGAGGAACAGTATATCGCCAAGATGGGCGAGCTGTACATGAAGGACGGTTGGGTGCGAAACAGGGCGAATGCCTGGATGCAGACCGCCGAGGCAAAGAAGCTGGCCGAAACCAAGAAGCACGGCTATGTGCGCGCCCGTGCGGTGGATGAAGCGCTGGCAGACTTAGCCGAGATCATGCAGACCGAGCCGACCGGATACCAGAACAACACCAAGCTGGCGCAGGCCAAGCGCACCATATCCGAATGGATCGCCAAGCTGGCCGACTTCTTCGGCTTCAAGGAAGCGGCGCAGGCATGGCGGGAGTATGCGGCACAGAAAGATGCGCGCGACCTGATCGTTTCCACCTTCGCCAAGCTGCGCGAGGGTGCGCCGCCTTCGATGCTCAATGCCAAGTGGCACTATTCCGATCCTGCGTTTATGGACGCCTGGCACGGCTCACCGCATGACCACAACAAGTTCGACATGGAGTACGTTGGCGCAGGTGAAGGGAATCAGGCATACGGTCACGGCCTTTATTTCGCAGGATCGAAGGATGTTGCAGAGTGGTATAAAACCAAGCTATCGAGCGGATCTGATATATCCACCTTGCGCGCCACCAAGAACGGAAAAGAATTGGCGGGCACTGATTTGCTCAACGAGTATTTCAAGCCTGGGCGACAAGTCAAAGGGTACAGCGGAACGGATGAAGTTGTATCGTTCAGCCCGCAACAGTATGGAGACAATTATAAGGCGTGGCACGTCACTGTAAAAACAGTGATCGACCAGTTTGGGAATACCCCTAAAAGTTGGGATGCCAAACCACGCACACACGCAACCTCGCCTGACGCGAAACTAGTTAAGGATGTTTTAGAAGCGGATGGGTGGGCGGTAAGTAAAGGCCGACTCTATCAAGTTGAGCTAGCCCCAGACGAAAATGAATACCTGCTATGGGACAAGCCGCTTTCCGAGCAGAGCGAAAAGGTGAAGGCTGCGCTTGGCAGCGCAGGGGTTGATGTATCGGAGCAACCAGATGAAATAAAAATTAACGGGAAGTATCAAAAGAACCAAGTAAAATTCGGGAAGGATTTGTATGCGGATATATCGGAAGAGCGTGACTGGATAGATGCGGAGGCCAGCAAATACCTCCACTCCATCGGCATCCGCGGTATCAAATATCTCGACGGCAGCAGCCGCAGCAAAGGTGACGGCAACTACAACTACGTCATATTTGACGATAAGGACGTTTCAATCACGGCAAAGCACAGCAAGGCGCAAGTAAGCAGCGCGCTGAAGCCGAACCGTTCCGAAGCGGAATCATTCCGCGCTTCACTTGATTCCGCGATGTCGTCGCTCAAGTCCGTTGTCAGCCCGATCACTGTTGGTTCTACACCTGCCGTTCTGCAAGAGCTTGGAGCAAGCAATCTGCCCGTCCAGGTTTCGCGCGACGTGGTGCGCAAGGCAACCAATGGCGTGAGGCACCATGTTTCGATGGATGCAATTCGTGCTCTACCAGAAGAGCTTGCAAACCCAGTGATGGTGTTCAAGTCGGCAAGCGAAGAAAATTCACTGGTTGTGCTGACCGAAATGATGGATGAAAATGGCGCACCAGTTATTGCTGCCGTTCATCTATCAGCCAAAGAAGGCCGTCAGACGGTCAACCGGATCGGCAGTATTTATGGGAAAGAGGAGATTGGCGCGATTGAGTCGTGGATCAATAAAGGCTATTTGCTTTATCAAAACCAAGAGAAAAGCCTTGATTGGGTACGACGCAGTGGGCTCCAATTGCCCAAAGGTGGTTCACTCAGCCAAGGCTCAGGTGCAACTGTAAAGACTGAGCAGGATATTGTCAATGGCCTTCACTCTTTTGCCGGTGCGAGCAACGCCACCCCGCAAACCATCGAATCCGTCAGGCAAGCCACCGCCAAGCTGCGCGCAAGCTGGCATGGCTTCAAGCAAGTCAGGATCGTGCAGTCGGTCAAGGAAATCCCGAGCGAGCTTTACCTGCGCGCTCTGCGTGCAGCCAAGCCGATAGCCCAGGATTCGGAGGGCATTTACGACCCCAAGACCAGAACCGTCTACCTGATCGCGGACAACCTCGCATCGCCGGAGCGCGCCGTCTGGGTGGCAATCCATGAAGTTGCAGGCCACGGAGGAATCCGCATGCTGGGCAGCCCGGTAGTGGATGCGCTGAACTTTGCCGCCAAGAACGGCTTTGTGGCGAAGCTCGCCCAGGCGATTGCGGCGGATCGCGGCGAAACGTTCGATACGAGAACGCACACCGACGAGGCGATTGCCGAACTGGCCGCGGCCACCATCACCGGCAACGTCGATGCCATTATGGAGCGCTATGGCGTGAAGGTTCCCATGGGGATGCGCAGCAACCTGCTGGGCATGATTAAGCGGGTGGTGGATGCGGTAAGAAACTTCATTGGTCGCGTGACCGGCAAGCCGGTTGAAGAGGTGAGCGACGGAGAGGTGCTGGGCTTGATCCGGCGGATGAAGGATGCGGTTGAGGGTGCGGAGCAAGGATATGACACGGCGGGCGTGTCAAATGGGGTGATGGCAAGCCGCGCGCATGAATGGAAAGCGATTGACGTTATCAGCGCGCGGTTCAAGGAATCTGTAAATAAATTCTTGAGTGGCGATATTCCTGCCGATGGCAATATTCTCCTTGCTGACAATACACCAGCCAGCTTGCAGTTGTTTGGCTGGAAGGACAGCCCCCTTGCAATCAAGGCAAAAGTAATAGACAAGTTGGTCTATGACCATGCTGTAACTGCCTCTATGTTTGGTCAGATGGCTGACATGATGCGTCGCCCCGCTATGATGTTTAGCGACACCAAGAACGACAGTATTGTGATTATTGGTGAGCTGCGTGAAGGGAGGCCAACTCTTATTGCCTTACGCCCCGAAGTCTCAGGATCGCGTGAACGTACTTTAATTGTTACCGCATACGAGCCAAACACAAAATGGGAGGAAGTGACAAAGCGGCTGTCGCGCGGCGAGTTGATCTATCGTGACACGACGAAGAAAATACCGGATGTTGTGCGTATTGCGCTTAATGTCGCGCAAAAGAAATACTCCCGAGGTAGCGAAACCCCTCTGTCCACCCGAGGAGCTTCTACTGGTGGTGAGTCCGCCGCTGGGAGCAGTTACAAGGTACTCTATCAGAGCGATCTTGTCAAACTGGAGCAGGAGATGTGGGGCGACACGCCGCTGTTCTCCAGCGCACCCAAGCAGCAACCCATCCCCGGCACGGCGCAGCCACCGGCGCAACCTCCACGCCAAGGCAATATCACGCTTCAAGGAGGGCAACCCGGCAACCGCGCATCATGGGATTCGCCTGAACCTTCGATGTTCGACGATCTGGTTTACAAGCTCCAGGACAAAAACATCGACCTCAAGCGCGTGCTGCAAGCGATCCGCGAAACGGGTGCGCAAGTTGCCGAGCAGTGGAACGCCTACCTTCAGGAGGAGTTGTTCCACGGCAGGGCGGCCAAGCGCGTGCAAGACTTTGTGAACACCGAGCTCAAGCCGATGATGATCGAGATGGCGCAGCGCGGAATGAAGCAGGAAGAACTTGACGCATATCTGCACGCCCGCCACGCCAAGGAAGCAAACGCGCTGATCGCAAGCCGCGATCCGAACATGCCCGACGGCGGCTCGGGCATGACCAACCAGGAAGCGGACGATTACTTCGCCAACCTGCAGGGCACGAAGCGCAATCAACTGGAAGCAACGGCCAGACGGGTGGACGCCATCCTCGCCAAGACGCGCGAATATTACGCCTCCTACGGGCTGGTATCGCGCGACCAGGTGGACGGCTGGGCGCAAATGTTCAAGCACTACGTCCCGCTGATGCGCGAGGATCACGACGGCGGCATGGGCGTCGGGCAGGGCTTTTCGATCAAAGGCAAAGAGGTCAAGCACCGCACCGGCTCGTCCGCCAAGGTGGTGGACATCCTCGCCAACATCGCCATGCAGCGCGAGAAGGCCATCGTCCGGGGCGAGAAGAACCGCGTCGCCGTGGCGCTGGCTGGGCTGGCAAAGCTCAACCCGAACCCGGATTTCTGGTCTTTCGACAAACCCCCTACCGAGCGCGTGTTGAACGAGAAGACCGGGCTGGTGGAAGAGCGTATCGACCCGACGTTCAGGAGCAAACCGAACGTAGTGGTCGCCAAGATCAAGGACAGCAACGGGCAAATTCACGAGCGCGCGGTTATCTTCAACGAGCACGACGAGCGCGCCGTGCGCATGGCTGAGTCGATGAAGAACCTGGACGCCACACAGCTTGGCGGATTGCTGGGTGTGTCGGCCAAGATCACCCGCTACTTCTCCGCAATCAACACCCAATACAACCCGATCTTCGGCGTGACCAACCTGGTGCGCGACGTGCAGGCTGCGGCGCTCAATCTGACCTCCACGCCTTTAGCGGGCAAGCAGAAGGTAGTGCTGGGGCATGTCCTGTCGGCGGCAAAGGGCATCTATCTGGATGCACGCGCCGAGCGCAAGGGCGCGCCAGCAACATCGAAGTGGGCTGGATTGTGGGAAGAATTGCAGGACAGCGGCGGCATGACCGGCTACCGCGACCTGTACCGTAACAGCGAGGATAGGGCGAAGGCCATCGAGCACGAACTTGACCCGCATAATTGGGTGAACAGTAAGTGGGGCAAGGTGTTCACGGCTGGCGGGATGCTGAAAGTGCCACTGACCACGGCGCAGGATATGGCGTCGCCGCTGTTCGACTGGCTGTCCGACTACAACCTGATGATGGAAGGTTCGACCCGGCTGGCAATCTACAAGACCGCCATCGATCACGGCATGACCAAACAGGCGGCGGCCAGCTTGGCGAAGAACACCACCGTCAACTTCAACCGCAAGGGGCAGTCCGGGCAGCAGGCCGGGGCGCTATACGCTTTCTTCAATGCCGCGATGCAGGGCACGGCGCGGATCGGCGAGAACGTATTTGATATGAAGGGCGGCGACATCAAGACGCTGCGCCTGTCCAAGGTCGGGCAGAAGATCGTGGCGGGCGGGGTGTTGTTGGGCGTGATGCAGGCTTTGGCGCTGGCCGCTGCCGGGTTCGACGACGAGCCGCCTGAATTCATACGCGAGCGCAACCTGATTTTCCCGATTGGCTGGGCGATGGGCGGCAAGCGCTACATCAGCATCCCGATGCCGCTGGGCTTTCACGCCATCCCGAACGTCGGGCGAATCGCCACCGAGTACGCGCTGGGCGGATTCAAGAAGCCTGCTGATCATGTGTTCCGCTTGATGGGTGTGTTCGCGGAAGCCTTCAACCCGATGGGCAGCTCCGGAATATCCATGCAGACCGTCCTGCCGACCGCGTTTGATCCGTTTGCCGCGCTCGAAGCGAATAAGGACTGGACGGGCAAGACGATCTACAAGGAAGATTTCAGCTCGCTCGACCCAACCCCCGGCTTCACGCGCAACAAGGACACGGCAAGCGCATGGTCGAAGTTCATGGCGGAAGGCATCAACTACGCGACCGGCGGCACCGATTACACGCCGGGCACGTTCAGCCCGACCGCCGACCAGATAGACTACCTGATCGGGCAGGTGACGGGCGGCGTGGGGCGCGAGACCTCAAAACTTGCGCAGACCGGGCAAGCGATTTACACCGGCGAGGACTTGCCGACGCACAAGATGCCGCTGGTGGGGCGGTTCTACGGCAATCTGGAAAACCAATCCAGCCAGGGCGCCAAGTATTACGCTAACCTGAAAGAGATCAACATGATTGAAATGGAACTGAAAGGCCGGCGCGAGGATCACTTGCCCACCGACGAGTTCCGCAAGGAAAACCCCAAGACTAAGTTGATAATGCGGGCAAGGTATGCCGACAAGATCATAGCCAAGCTGCGCAAGCAGAAGCGGGAACTGATCGAGAAGGATGCGCCAAGGGAGAAAATCAGGAGTGTGGAGGATCGGATTACTGCCGAAATGCTGCGCTTCAATACTGCCGTGGACAATTTTGAGGCTAGAACACCTTAATCAGTATCCCGACGATCCCGGCGACAATCATCAGCAGCCATGCGCCGGCCAGTAGAATCTGCAAGGCAGCTTCCGGGGCGTAGGCCAGGACGGCGAATAGCACGATAGCGAACAGGACTAGGAGTTCCATGCTGCGCATCCTACCCCTGTTCCCGTTCTCGCGCTAGGGAAGGGGCGGGGAGTCGGAGGGATTACAGCCTGCCGGCCATATCCTCGGCGGATTCATTGTAGTAGAGCTGGAGCATCCGTAGGTCTCGATGCCCAACCATTCGAGCCAGAGCCAGCACATCCAGTTTGCGCGCCAGCCGGGTGATGGCTAGGTGTCGCGTGTCGTGAAAGTGCAAATCCTCGATCATCGCCTTGCCCTTCGCCTTCCTGAATAATGAGTCTATCTGCGATGCGGTGACGTTGAAAACCGTATCTGCGTCCCTCGGCATCTGTTCGATGATCCTGATCGCCTCGGCGGATAGCGGCACGTCGCGCTTGGCCGCCGAAGTCTTGCCACCCTCAACCCGGCAAAACCTCTTATCCAGCTTCACGCTAGACCACGCCAATCCGGCAATTTCTCCGGCTCTCATGGCCGTTTCTATGGCGAACAGCATGACAGCGCCAACCCTGGCGGAGGCCGTAAGCGGGGTGGCTTCCTTGTCGTAGCCCAGCGCGAATAGCAGCTTATCAAGTTCATCGTCGGTTGCTATCCTGTCCCGCGCCTCCGGCTCGGCTGGCCGCTTCACTTCACGAAACGGATTGTCGCGCAGCCACTTCCATTCCAGCACGGCGATGGTGCAGGCATTTGATAGTAGATTCCATTCGCGGTGGACGCTTGCCGCTGATACTTGGCCAAGCCGCCGATCACGCCATGCCGCCACGGCGCGCGAATCGAAGTCGCGCAGATGCACAGAGGCCACAGGATCGCGCAGCGTCAGGCCGATGCGTAGCCGCTCCCACCGCTCCCCGCGCTTGGTCGGGCTGACTTCCTCGGCGTAGCGGTTCAGCAGGTCGGCAAAGGTCTTGTTGGGGATGCCGCCAGCCTTACCGGTGGTAATGTCGGCCTCGGTCTGGGCTGCCCAGGCTTGGGCGGCGGTCTTGGTGTTGAGCACCTTCGTTTTGCGTACACCAGCCTTGAAAATGAAAACGCGCCACTTCCCGTTGTGCGGTTTGATGCTGGCCATGTGTGATTGCGTGTGTGTTTTATGAGTGGCGGATTATGCCTGAATGTGGGAAAGCGTGTAAACACGCGGTAAATCGTGTGTAAAAAAAGCGCAATAAAAAAGCCACTTATTGGCTGCAAGTGGCTTGATTACGGGCTTTGCGCCCTATTGCGGTGGTGCCGGGGGGGGGACTCGCGTTCCACGTGGAACAAGGCTTTGCGAGCCGTTATGTGTGATTCGTGAGATTACGCCGCCAACTTATGCCGCTCCGCCCACTCAACAATGTCCGCCCGGTGCCAGCGTTTAGGTCGCTTGCTCCCGACCGCTACCGGCAATAATACAGGCTTTGGGAAGTCCGGTAAATGCACCCAGCGATCATAGACGTGGCGCGCGGAGATATTGGCAAGCCGGGACAGAAGCTCTGCTACCTCTGCTTGGGTCATCAGTGGTTCAATGTCGGTCATGCTGCCTCCTTATATTCAACCGATCCATTTGCTTTATGCCAAGCGCGATGACACGTTGAACACAACCATCGAACTTCCATTGGCTTTGTGTAGTCGTCGTGATGCCCTTCAATCCTGCAATTAACCTTACCGCACTCTTGGCATGAATCCGGTTTTGTGATTTTCTTGTCGCGGACTGCATTGTTTACGGCTATGGCAACATGACGCTTCTTTTTGTTCCGCTCCGACCATTTGAACTTTGCGCGGTTGTGAGCCGCAACGCCTTTTGGGGTGTTTGCGTATTCAAGTCTTGCTGCAACGCGATGCGGCATTGATGCCCTTGCCTTGTCGAACGTCCTGTAGTGCTCGATCTTTTCAATTCGGTTCTTACGAACGAGCATCTTCCAATGTTCCTTGCAATACGTTTTGATAGAGCTATAAAACAAATTCATATCAGATGTGCCGCAAACTTTGCAGAGCGCCATGTTTGTCTCCTAGAATGGTATTGAGTCATCAAAGTTGTCAAACGCACCCGCCTTTGCTGCCGGTGCGCTTGTTGATGTTTGCTGCTCTTCACGATCCCGCTTGCCGCCCAGCATTTTCATTTCGTGCGCGACGATCTTGGTCGAATACTTTTCGATGCCTTCCTTGTCGGTGTATTTTTCCGTGGTGATCTTGCCTTCGATATAAAGCAGATCGCCCTTTTTCACATACTCACCGATGATCTCGGCCAGCTTGCGCCAGGCGGTGATGTTGTGCCATTCGGTCTTCTCCTGTTTCTCGCCGGCCTTGTCCTTCCAGCTTTCCGATGTGGCCAGGCTGAATGACGCGACGGCATCACCGCCGGTGGTGTAGCGAATGTCCGGGTCTTTTCCGACGCGGCCAATGAGGGTTGCTTTATTTACTGACATTATTCTTCCCCTTCTTCAAAAATACGTTGCTCAATTCCGAGCAAAACCTTTTCCTGCTTTTCAGAAAGGCTGGTGCGCCCCTTGATGCTGGGCAAGAACTCGAATTTCTCCCACGATGACAGGTCGCTGCCGACGGCCTCATCAAGGATTCGCTGTACGCGCTGGGCTGGACTCATGCCGCCTCCTTCCTGCCAAAGTGTTCACTGAATTTCACAAACTCGACCAAAATTGCCCGGACTTTCCCGGCATCCCTGCCGAAGTCACGCGAGGACATGAATGCGCTGATAACGTCCTGATGCTCGATCACGACCACGTTGTCGGGCTTCGCTTGCGGTGCGGACTGCGGCACGGTTAGCGGTGCTGGCTGCTCCACCTCAACCTTGGCGCGTGCCTTTGCTTCTTCCTTGGCCTGCTTCGCCCGTTCTGCGGCAACGATAGCCTCGGCTGCTGCCTGCGCCTTGGCGGTGGCTTTGCGTTCTTCCTCGGCCTGTATTGCTGCGCGCTGCGCTTCCAGCTTCCTTGCTGCTTCCGCTTCATGTGCGGCCTTGCGTTCAGCCTCTGCCTCGTTATGCGCGTCCACGCGCTTCATTATTACAAGCTGAAAATCATCGAGCGGCTTGGATATGATCTGCTGAAGGTCGGCGAACAAGAATTTGAGCGAGTCATAATGCTTGAGCCATGCCAGCTTTGCGCGCACGTCCTTGGCGACCGCATCGGCCTCGATCTTGGCGTTGGCCAGCGCGGTATCCAAGGCATCGTGCATCGAGGACAGGGATTTAAGCCCCTTGATTACATCAACGAACCTTGGCGACGGAACATCCAAGCGAATGCCAGCAATTTCGGCTTGCAGGTCAGCAAGGTGCGCGGTGAATAGGGCGTTTGTGTCTGAAACCATCTTGTGCCTGCGCGCCTCTTTTTCCGACTTCACCAGCTTATCCAGCATCAACCGCTTATCGCGGAGCTGCGCTTGGATGTGGTCAACCGTGCGGATCACTTCGTCGATGGTCGAGGTCTGCGCGAGGATGGCCTTCTTGGTGACTTCCAGCGTTTCCTCGGTGGTCTTGCAGAACTTCACTGTGGCCTCGGCATCAGCAAACTGCTGGTCGGTTTGCAGGTCGGTGTTGATGTTGGCGATGTAGCTTTCCGCCGCCGCCTTGAACTCCGGCAGGTTGGAATGCGTCACCATGCCGGTGGCCTGGACGGATAGGGCGGGCAGTTGCATGATCGCTTCGGCCTGCGGTTTTTCGGCATGTTCGATGTGCCTGTAATTTTCGAGGTCGAGCATAAACTGAACCCAGCCAGCCTTGATCCGCTCGAACCACGCCGGATCCGGGTAAACCTCAAGGCTCGCCATTCTTTCCGGTGTTCCGTTGGATACCGTGAAGATCAGTTTGCTCGCCCCGGTAATCATCAATATCTGCTGGCACTGAGGCAGGTGTTCTTCCGGCATTTTTCCGGTGGCAACCGATGAAAAGAGCGCATTGCTGTCCTGTTTGTGCTCCCAGGCAATGTCATTATCAAGTGTCAGCCCATCACAGGAGCATGACAGATTGCCGGATTCACAAGTTACAGGCCAGAGTTCTTCTCCGATCATTGTCTCAATAAAGGGGCGTGCCAGCGCTTCCGTCTCATGACCCCGGTTGAATATGGCCTGCGTATTGGAATCCACGTCCTTGCAGAGGCCGGTGGCCTTCTGGCGCAGTAGCTCGGAGCGAGTAACGTATTTTGATAAGCCGAGCATCGCAGCGGCCTCGCTTGCGCCTAGGTGTGTGGCCCTGTGTTTGTGCCAGCTTTCGCTTCCCTGGACTAATTCAATGATGTTCATGCTGCCTCCTTTTGCTCTGCGGCTTCCATTTCAGCAATAAACGGATCAACCGCTCCCTCTTTCTTCATGCCGCGAATTGTGGCTGCCTGACCGTCGTTCAACTTGAACTTGGTGGAAACCATCGCAATAATGCGCTTCGGTGTTGTCTTGCCTTCGTTGATGGCGGCCTGCCACTTATCAATGTTTAAGTCCATCTGCTCGTCGGTGTAGTCCGGCAATTCCTTTTGCTCCTGCTTTTTCTGGATGATCTCGCCGGTGGAGCCGTCGATGGTTCCCATGTCGCGCTCGATAATGCGTTCAGCCTCGTCCTGGTCGTAGATTCCACAAAAACCGAATGCGAGGCGCGCGCACTGAATGGTTGCTTTGTGGCGCAACATCCTGCGTGGGTGTGACTGCCACGGCTGCGTAGTGCGCTTGCATTCGGCCATGTACTCAGTAACCTTGATGGCGTGACTGCGATCCTTGCGGAAAATGATGCAGGTACATTTCTCATCATCCTGCTCATATTCCATTCCATCGAATTGCGGATGGTCATTGAGGATGCGTGCCCAACCGTCAACCCCGACGACCGGCACAATGCCGCCCTTGTCCGGGAATGCGAAGATTTCCCTGGTGAACGGGTTGAGCCCGTATTGATTGGCAACAACAAGCAAGGCGGTCATTTGGGCGTCACTAACCTGCGTAGTGCCGCCCTTGAAGGCTGTCGCCTTGAGGATGTCTGCCACATCCCTGCCGTCGCCCATATCGAACTTTGCGGCTAGTTGTGTGGATAGTGTTGCGAGTGCTGTAGTCATATTTGTTCTCCTTATCTATTTGCGGCAAAGCGCCGCCGTTTCTTGTCGTTCACAGCGTGTTATGCGTCAACAGTCCGATACCGGGAATAGCCATGAATCTCTGCCCGCGTTTTCAATTCTTCGAGCATTTCCCCAGTGGTGGCGTTTCCAAGCCACGGCTGGCTCCAAATCTCGTCAAGAATCTCGGCAAAGGCTTCGGCCAGTTCCGCGTCCATTTCTTTGTGGCTCGTGGTTTCCTTACACCATGCTTGTGCTGCTTTCTGTAATGCCAAATTTGTAGCCATGTTGCCTCCGTTAAAAGTTACGCATAACAAGTCAATCCACGGGACCGGCTACGCCGACCCGTGATTTCCGGCGTTATGCACCAATCGCCGCCTGCCGTTCGCGTTCAACATTCACGGCAGTATGTGCCAGGCCGAGCGGGTAATATGCCCAAGCCACAATGCTGTCGCTGTACCAGTCCAGCTCTTCACCATCCTCGTCATTCAGGTAAAACTGAAAGTCGAGAAAATCAGTGTGGTCGCCAGACATGAACTCATCAAACGCAGGCTCGTCATCGTATTCGTCGCCGGGGCCGCGCTGCTTCACGTAGGCTGTCATCACCTTCGTGTAGGCTTCAAATGTCTGCCCGCAGTCCTCAGAGCGCAACCCAGCCACCATCAGCAACAGCTTCATGTCAAAGGGCGGGGGATTCACACCAGGGTTGAACCATCCAATTTCGGTCATGCCAATCATTTGTGATGCCATTTCAATCTCCAAAGTTGTTGCATAACTATCGCTTCCACCGGACCTGGCGCATAAAGCCGCGCCAGATCCGGTGAAGCTAGCCGTTATACCTCATTACCCCAAGCTCTCCAGCCAGCCCTTAGTTTCCTAGAAAAAAGCTCTAGCCTTGGGCCTGGGGTCTGCGCCTCAACCATAGAATAAAACTCTTCTGGTTTCTGGCTGTGCTTTAGCCTCTCTGCAAAAATTGCAGTTGGAGCCGCGAGACCTTGTAAACGCAGACTCCCTCTAACGCAGAACAACACATGCTCTGTCGCACCTCGGTAGTAGTATCCCATTTTCATAGAGGGCTGCCCGTCCGATTTTCTGGTTTTTGTCCACGTCAGTATTGTCTTTGGCTCAAAACCCCACGCTCTTGCCAAAGGGTATGCTTGCTCCATAAATGCGTTAGTAGTCCACAAATACAAGTGGGCATTTTCTGCGGCTAGATCGGCTATAGGTAGCGCCATTAACTCCTGCATGGTCATGGCCCCATATCGTGCCACACTCCCCGCCCCGTGCTTTGACTCACCCTTATCTCTATTCGGTCTATGGTCAAGCGTTTTACCTATCTGCCCTGGCGTTTTGTAATCCCACGGCGGATCAGCGACTATGCACTGATAACCATAAGGTATAACAAAACGGTCAAGCGGATATTCATTCCGCTGCGCTTCATTCATCCCGCTTACCTCCATCGTTCGGCACCAAACACGCGATTCACAGTGTATTCCTTGCCATGTTCCAGGCGCGGCGCCAGCCGTGGCCGAGGCGCACGAAGAAGGCGACGTTGAGCGCGAAGTTCCAGCGCTTGAGTAGCCAGTTGTCGATGTGGTTGAGGGTGCGGTACAGGTTCATGTTGCGATCCTCCTGTTGGGTTTGCAGGTGACGGCGCAGGGCGCGTCGAATTCGGACATCATGCGGATGCCGAGGCGGATGGCCTGTGCGGCGGCTGATCAGCGTGATCTCGAAGGCGAGGGCGCTCATGTCTTTGCCCTCAATTCTTCTACCAACCGCGCAATGCCGCGCTGGTTGAGCACCGATAGCTCCCACGCAGCATGGTTCAGTTCGCCGATCAGGTCGATCAGTTCGAGATCGTATTTTTCCATCAGCGGCAGCACGGCTGCCTGGATTTCCTCGTGGATGTAGCTCATCGCATTCCCTTCCATTTGGCACCGCAGCGGCAGCAATATGTGCCGCGCCTGATGGTGCTTTGCCAGGCGTGCCCGAACAGCCAGCAGATGAGGCGGTTCATAGCGGCACCAGCGGCAGTCTCTTGCATTGCAACATCGCGCCGTTGAATGGCACCACGCCGTTGTTGGCGCACGCGGCCAACTTCGCGCTGATGATCTGGTTTTCGATGCGCATCTTTGCCGTCTCGACGTGATGCGCCGCCACGTCGCGATAGTCGGCGGTGGCGATCCACAGCACCGTGACCAGCGCGGCGGCCATGACCGCGTACAGCAATGGCAGGGCGCGGTGCTCGATCTCGTCCATGTGGGCGTTATCGCGCTCACGCGCGGCGCGGCGGTTGAGCTTGTCGCAGATGTGTTGGTGGGTGAGGTCGGTCATGCTGCCACCCGCTCATCAAACTGCATTTCCTCGGCGGACTTCACCGACTTGTCGGCTTCCTCGCGCAGTACGGTTTTCAAGCTTCCCATCACATAGCCCAGCGCAGTAAACACCGCTTCCTGCGCGTAGCCCTTGCCGGAAACCGCGTCACCGAGGTTGCGCAATGCGCGCTGTATCTGGCCGGAATTCACGGCACATATCTCATACCCACTGTCCCATCCCTCGAATGTTTGAATATCGTTGAGGGCTTCGTGCAACAAGCGCTGATAAGTGTCCTCAACCAACTGCTCGCGCTGGCGCTCGTAAAATTCGATGTCTAGCATGGCTTCCTCCAATATGAATAAATCCACCTGCCGTTGCGAAAGATCATTGAAAGACCGGGCTGCTGCACCAGTTCACGCATCCGCTCAAGCCTGAAATAAATCTCTTCCATGATCGCCTCCGTTAAAGGTGGGCGGCCTAGCCCTGGACTGCACGCTGACCAAAGTGCAGTAATGGGCACGTAACCATATCGTGCGTGGCTGGGGCTTCATCGAGATGCAGGCTCTCTGCCCCGTTGCTTTCCTGCACTGCTTTGCGCTTACGCCTCCACGAGTCGGGGCTTTTCGCGCAATTCTCAATCAGCAGTAAGCGGCTGGCCGTGGATTTTAAGGAACTCGGCGCATCCTCCGCTGCTTTATCAGCCGCTTGCTGCTGACTGTTTCTCGCTACCAGTGCAGGCTCATTCGAGATCACCCTGCTTCACTATGCCCGCGATATTGCGACTAACGCTACTTGCCGATCCTGCTCAATTCGACTTTCACCGCGCCTGGGCTGCTGGTGCCGCTCGGTTTTCTGAGCTTGCGGACAAATCATATTCGAAAAAGAATATGCATGTCAATCCCTATCGAATATATTTGTGCGAAAAAAAGCAATCAAGCGTAAAAACTTGATTGAAGTCTGGGCGTTTGGCTACTTATCAGGTAATGCTTTTGCGGCAGCCAGTAGCATTGCTATCGCTTCCGGCGATTTCTTTTGAGCCTCATTCAACAGCTCTTTGATTGTGCCTGTAGCGTCATGGATGCTTTCACTTCCGGTACCATGCATCAAATACTCTGGCGTTGTTTCCAATGCTGCTGCGATCCGCATAAGTATTGGCGCTTTGGGACTTTCCACCCTGTCGTTTTCGTACTTTGACAAGGTTCCCTGCTTTACTTTCGACGACCGAGATAGGTCGGCTTGAGAATAACCAAGCTTCATTCTGCGCTCCCTGATTCTTTTCCCTAGGCTCATTTCCGTCCTTTTTGTGGCAGTTAATAAAATCCCTCCGCCATGATGACAATAAAGGTAATTCGATAGGGATTGACAGCATATTCCCTATCGAATAAAATGCCTGCACTATGACCTATCAAGAACTCATAAACCATTTTGGATCGCAGGTTAAAGCCGCGTCTGTGCTAGGAATTACGCAGCCGCGCATTTCCTCATGGAAGAAGACTGGGCACATTCCAATAACCAGACAATGCCAAATTCAACTTATCACTGGCGGCGTGTTGAAGGCTGACACGATGATCGAAGTAAAAACCGACAAGGCCGCCTGATGCAAACCATAACCCGCCGTCCGACCTTCCCGCCAATTCTGGCACCGGACGGCCTTGCCCGCGCTTCGGTGCGGGCTTTTTTATTGAGCTAGACATGGCCGAAAAGCTGCTGACCGCCATCGAGTTCCGCTGCGACTTTGAAATGAAGGCGCAGATCGAGGCATTGGCCGCGATGCTCGATGTCACCAAGTCAGACTTCGTGCGCATGGCCGTCGAAAAAGAATTAACTCGCCACAAGAGCATGCACATCGGATACCAGGAAGTGTTCGGATGTTCCGAAGAGCAGGGTGCTACAGCGTCGGACAACAAGGGAGAGCAAGCATGAAACCTGAATTTCTCGCGGCAAAGCGGTATGCCCGCACCATCCCGAAAATGAAAGCCCAGAACCGGCGCGAAGGTGTGCGCAGGCTGCTGGCAAAGATCAAGGCTGCGATAGCGGCTTAACAGTTTGGGGTGGATAGGGAGTCCACCGAACGATGCGACAGTTCCGCGCATCAATTCCACCCCACCTTTTACCGGAACCCCATCTGGACAATGGATTTATTGCAAAGGAGCGGCAAAGTGCATCACTACCGGCATCACATTGGTGATTACAGAAAAGACACGGCGCATTTATCTTTACTTGAGCATGGAGTGTATCGGCAAATGTTGGATATGTATTACACCAACGAAAATCCCCTAACGCCAGATGATGCAGCTTTAATGCGTTCGCTATGCGCTCGGAGTGCGGACGAACAACAGGCTGTAAAAAATGTTTTGCAAGATTTTTTCACTCTCTCAGAAAATGGGTATTCACATAAACGCTGCGAAAAGGAAATCGCATCACTTTATGTAAAGTCGGAACTGGCTAGAGCATCCGCAAAAGCCAGGTGGGAGATTGAAAGAAGGAATGCGGAACCCATGCGAACGCATAGCGATGGTAATGCGAACGCATTAGAAAGCGCATTAGAAAATGATGCGAACGCATCAAAAAGCGATGCGAATTGTATGCTACCCAGTAACCCAGTAACCCAACTACCCAATAACCCAGAAAAGTCAAAAGCATTGTCGGGCAAGCCCGACCATACGCCAGTCAAAAAACCAAAATTCAACGGCGAAGAATGTTCTGCTGTTCTGGATTATCTCAACGAAAAAGTCGGAAGCAGGTTTAAGCCTGTTAAAGCAAACCTCCAGTTCATTCAGGCGCGGTTCAATGAAGGCGCAACGCTTGACGAGATGAAGCTGGTTATTGACGCAAAAGCTGCTGAATGGATAAACGACCCAAAGAATTCAAAGTATTTGCGACCTGAAACATTATTCAACGCCACCAAGTACGCATCCTACGCCGGGCAGCTTTCAGTGATGCCAGCTAAGGTTGAGCGGGGGTTTGTATGCTGAACTTTTCCAACTACGGGATCGACACCAAAGGGCGCACATCAGGCGAAATAAAAACGCTTTGCCCACAATGCAGCCATACACGCAAAAAGAAAAACCAGCCATGCCTCAACGTGAACCTGGACACGGGCATGTTTCATTGCTGGCATTGCGAGTGGTCAGGAAAGGCGACAGACGATAGCGTTCGCAAGCCTGCCTACAGCAAGCCTGCCGTTGCTTACGTCAAGCCGTCCTATGCCGGCACGGAATTATCGCCTGGTGCAATTCAGTGGTTTGCAAAGCGCGGCATCAGTCAGGCCGCATTAACCCGCAATAAGATCGGCAAGCGCGAGGTATGGATGCCGCAACTTAACGCGGAAGCCGGCTGCATTTTGTTTCCGTACTACCGCGGCGCGGAAGTGGTGAACATCAAGTACCGCGACCGGGAAAAGAATTTCAAGATGGAGTCCGGCGCAGAGCGCATTCTGTACGGGCTGAATGACATCGCCGACGAAACTGTGATTGTGGAAGGCGAGATCGACAAGTTATCACTGGAAGAGGCTGGCATTCTGAATTGCGTATCTGTGCCGGATGGTGCGCCTTCACCAAACACCAAGAACTTCTCGAACAAGTTTGATTACCTCAACGCGCCCGAACTGGAAAAGGTGAAGCGGTGGGTCATCGCTGTGGACAACGACGCGCCGGGTAATTATTTGAAAGACGAGTTGATTCGCAGGTTCGGCGCAGAGAATTGTGCGGTGGTTACATGGCCGGACGGCTGCAAGGATGCCAACGATGTGTTGGTGACCTACGGCAAGGATGCGGTGGCGAAGGTTGTAGCAGAGGCAAGGCAGGTTCCCATTGTTGGCGTGTTCACGGCCAGCGAACTGGCATCCGAGCTTTACGACCTTTACGAAACAGGATTGCCAAGAGGCGCGAGCACCGGATGGAAAGACCTGGACGAGTTCTTTACCGCGATGCCCGGCCAACTAAATATCGTCACTGGCATCCCTGGTCATGGCAAAAGCGAGGTAATGGACGCGCTGGCGGTAAACCTTGCTCACCTGCACGGCTGGCGCATTGGGATGTATTCGCCAGAAAACTACCCGATCAAACTACATGTTTCAAAGCTTGCCGAAAAATATACCGGCAAGCCATTCAACCACGGACGCACAGAGCGCATGAGCCGGGTGGAGTTCGCAGACGCAATGGATTGGATTGACGGCCACTTCAAATGGATCATGCCGGAGTCGCCCAGCCTTGATGAAATTATGGACAAGGCAACAGCACTGGTGGCGCGGGACGGCATCAGGATGCTGGTGATTGATCCGTGGAATGAGGTTGAACACGACCGCCCGGAGTCCATGAGCGAAACCGAATACATCAGCCTATCGCTTTCAAGGTTGCGCAACTTCGCCAGGCGGCACGAGGTCGCCGTGTTCGTGGTGGCGCACCCGAAGCTGATGACCAAAGATAAAGACGGCACCTATCCTGTGCCCAATCCATACGACATTTCAGGCTCCGCGAACTGGCGCAACAAGGCGGATAACTGCCTTGCTATCTGGCGCAACCTTGCTGACGACAGCCAGCCCGTTGAAGTGCATATCCAGAAGATCAAATTCAAGATCGTCGGAAAGCTCGGCAAGGTTAATTTCAATTATGACCGCGTTACCGGACGCTATCACGATGCATCACCCGCCGCCGCGCCGATATATGACCGCAAGAGAGCTTCATCCGGAGAGGCCGCCCATGTGGATTTTTAGAAAGATATTGCTATGGACAAAGCACAGGGTGTGGCTAAACGAGTATCGAAAAGCAGAGCGGACTTTTTGGGGAGAGAGGAAATGACTGACCGCGCTAAAGTCACCGCCTGGCTCGATCACATCAACGAAACCGACCCTGCCTGCCGCGAAGAATGGCTGGCGCATTGTGCGGCCAACCCTGAAGCGCGAGCCTACGGCGTGAAGCGATACACGGAGGACTGCGCATGAACCTTGACGAAACCATGCTGCACAACCTGCTGGTAGAGCGCGAGCTGTGCATCGCCAAGATCGAATTTGCCGTGCGTCGGCTTGAGCAACTGGAAGCGCAGATCGCGGAACTGCGCGAGAAGGCCGAGGGGGTGGCATGAGAGTGCTTGTTGGATGCGAATACAGCGGCAGGGTGCGTGAGGCATTCCGTGCAAAAGGGCACGATGCGTGGTCATGCGACCTGCTGGAAAGCGAGGACGGCAGCCCGTACCACATTCAGGGCGATGTACTTGGAATTCTGAAAGATGGATGGGATGTGGGCATATTCCACCCGCCATGTACTTATCTTGCGGTTAGCGGGCTGCACTGGAATACGCGAGGCGTGATGGTAAATGGTGTGCCGAGATCGGAGCTTACCGAGAAGGCGCTTGATTTCGTAAGAAGCCTGATGGATGCGCCCATACCGAGAATCTGCATTGAAAACCCTGTTAGCTGCATCTCGACCCGTATCCGCAAGCCGGATCAAATTATTCAGCCGCACTGGTTCGGCGAGGACGCAAGCAAGAAAACATGCTTGTGGCTAAAAAACCTTCCTCCGCTTGTCCCCACTGATGTGCATCCGGGGCGGTATGGGTGCAGGTGCGGGCATCGCTTTGATGTTGAACTCGGAAAATATGGGTGCCCGAATTGCTGCGGCGACTCGGGTGCAGCAAAGGTGATTTATGCAAACCAGACAATCGGTGGACAAAACAACCTGCCACCAAGCGACGATAGATGGAAAGAACGAAGCAGAACCTACCCGGGAATCGCACAAGCCTTCGCCGATCAGTGGGCTGGAGTTTGCGTACCAGCAGGGGGTGCTGGCAGGGAAGAGGCGGGATGTAAGAAGCAATCCTCAATTTTCGAGTTATTGGGAGAGGATTGCGTACCGCAACGGATGGATGTGCGGAATGAAGGAGTAAAGCAATGACCTTATCCCCCTGGCACCCAATGTCCACACCGCCCGAACATCGCGGACGCTATCAGGTGCGCTATCACAACGGCGAAACCGCCTACCGGGTATGGAAGGGATGCTGGTGCAAGCTACCGACTGCGTTTGTGCGGGAATGGCGCGGGGTGTCTAGATGACTGACGTTCGCCATTTTGTTCTTGCACACGATACCGCCCGCAAACTCGCAGCGGCACAGTGCCATATTGCACCGGACGGATACCACGTCCTGATAAAGCCGCCGACGCGCAACCTTGACCAGAACGCCAAGCTGTGGGCGATGCTGCACGACATCAGCGAGCAGGTGAACTGGCACGGCAACAAGCTCACGGACGATGAGTGGAAGGACGTGTTCAGTTCAGCCCTGAAGCGGCAAAGGGTCGTGCCCGGAATTGACGGCGGCTTCGTGGTATGCGGTCAGCGGACGAGCACGATGAGCAAGCGCGAATTTTCCGAAATGATCGAGCTGATAACGGCATTCGCCGCAGAGCATGGTGTGGTGTTCAGGGAGGAAGCATGACCGACTGGCGCGAAATTAAAACGCAGGGCTTGCCGGACTTCCGCGAGCACGGCTTTCACACCGGCAGGAAGGTGGAAGTCAGGCGCGCCAGCGGCATCGAAGAGGTGACGATCTATCAGGGTTACGGACTGTTCGGTGACGGCCTGAACATGTTTGATGACGCAACACACTGGAGGCCGCATGAGTGAGCTTGAGTTTCCCGTACTTGACGGCCTGTTAACGCACTATCTTGAGGCTGGCGCGAAGATAAAGAAGCAGGATGGGCTGTGGCACCTGTTCGCAAAAGACGGCAACGGACTAGCGCAGGGTGAAACCATCACCAAGATGCTGACTGATCTGATATTACGGGAGGGAGCATGATCCCCAAGCCTAAACGCCACGAAAGCCGCGCATGAACCAAAATTACACCAAGGCCGAGCGTGAACACCTTGCAAGGGTGAAGTCATTGCCTTGCTCAATTTGCTGCGCACCCGGCCCAAGCGAGGCACACCACGCCAAACAGTCAAACCCGTACACCTGCATTGCGTTATGCGCTGAATGTCATCGCGGCAGGAACGGCTGGCACGGCGAAAAGACGATGTGGCGAATAATGAAAATGGATGAGCTTGGTGCGCTGGCTGTGACGTTGGAAAGGCTTGTGTCATGACCTGCCGCACCTGCTCCCACCGCTGGTATGGCAACCTCGAACACCCTACCTTTGCCGCTTGGTACTGCCGCATCCGCAGGCCGTGGAGGCGCATCGAACTGACCGGCGGGTGCAGGGAATGGGTGGCGCTGTGAGACGTGCCGCCAAGATCGACGCTAACCACGCCGAGATAGTCGGGGCGTTTCGCAAGTTCGGCTGCTCGGTGCTGTTGCTGCACCACGTCGGCAATGGCTGTCCTGATATTTGCGTGGGCAAGAACCGCAAGACGGTGCTGGTCGAGATAAAGGACGGAAGCAAGCCGCCATCGGCGCGGGAACTGACAAAGGATGAGCGGAAGTTTCACGACGAATGGAAAGGGAGTGTGTTTGTGGTCGGGAGTTTGAGTGATGTGATCGCACTGGTGAACGGGCTGGACAGATAGGGGGGTGGAATGAAAAATGATGTGAAGGATGTGTTTTATTGCAGGCAGGGGCACCACATGATGCCGGCGGGTGAAAAAACGCGGATGCTGTCCGATGACGGCAAGGGCTGGCGCACCGTGTGCAACAACTGCAAGGACAAGACCTACACGCGGCGGGCGAATGCGTACCGGCAACAAGCCAAGTGACCCGCAGTGTCCGCTGGGGCGGTTTTCCGGCACCGGCATGGATGCTGAAGCGGTCAAGGCGCACGGCTGGCATCAGAGCGGCATCCTGGTGGTTGACGTGGCGGACAAGCGGCTATCGTGGACGGACTGCGAGCTGATCCGGCAGATCGGGGAAAAGCTGTACGGAAAGGGGAGAGTATGAATATCATTCAGCAATACGCGCGATCCGTGAACAGCAAGTCCTTGCAGGATGACTCTACGCATCACCACACGGATGCGCTGGCGGCGGTGGCGCTGAGTTCAAAGTTCGGCTCGATCCTGTACCGGGTGAAATTCGCCGCAGACCAGCACAGTCTGGTGCCGCTGCTGGAAATTTGGCGAAATATCGTTAAAAAACGCGCAGAACGGGACGGTTTTGCGCATCTGGCCGAGGAAGTGGCGGATATATCCCTTTGGGCATGGATGGATGACATCTGCCCGGCCTGTCACGGCAGAGGCCACCCGGTCATCACCGGCACGCCCACGCTTGAGGCGATGCCATGCCCGGCCTGCAACGGATCCGGCAGGAAGCCGCTGCAATGTGATAGCGAGATCAAGGAGTGGGTGCGCGACTGCATGGCCAGACTGGAAGAAATGGCAAGCGATGCGGCGCGTAAGGCGCGGTTCAAGTTGGATAAGTGATGAATAAAGAAAGGAACTGAAATGATCGGAGATTGCGATACGATAAACAGACTAACGGAAGAAGTGGTGCGACTTCAACAGCGAAGCATAATGCTAGATAGATTGCTGTTTGAAGTTGCGCGCAAGTTCCCCAGTGAGACACGATTTGATACCGCATTGCGGTACATACGCGAGGCAGAATTAAAGGAGACAGACATGGAGTGGATACCATTAACTAAACGGATGCCGAACCCAGAGGAACATGATCGTGTATTGATTTACACTCGCGACACCGATTTCGACGAGAAACAGGTTTTCGATGTGGATGCTAGAACACTCAATAGTGAATATCCAGGTGATATGCATGAAGTCTGCAAACACGCTACACATTGGGCGGTGCGCCCTGACTTCTAACATTACCAAATTTAGCTTACTGAAAAAAGGAGACGGAGATGACCAATAAATTTGATGCGTGGTGGGCAAATTACGAAGACATTAGGGGGGATGATGCGTGGGTATTTGAAGATTCTGATAGTGCATTATATGGATGCTCCATGAAACGTAATGATAAAGAGCAAATACCACTAATCCCACGCCCTGAATCGCCCCGGGTTTTCCGGAGGCTCGTTAGTTTGAGTCAGGCTGCTTCAGCCGACTCTTCCATTTGGCGATAGTATGCCATTTCAAACTCAGCAGGCGGGACGTTGCCTATAGGCTCCAGCAGCCTGCGGTTGTTGAACCAATCTACCCATTCCAGCGTGGCATATTCGACCGCATCAAGGTTGCGCCAAGGCCCCCGTTTTCGAATGACCTCGGTTTTGTACAAGCCGTTAATCGTTTCGGCCAGTGCGTTGTCATACGAATCGCCTACGCTCCCAACCGAGGCGTCGATATCCGCTTCTGCCAGACGCTCCGTATAGCGGATCGACAAGTACTGGCTGCCGTGATCGCTATGATGGATCAACCCCTTGACCTTTTGACGCGACCACAGCGCCTGCTCCAATGCGTCAAGCACCAGATCCGTATGCAGTGACCTGCCCACGCGCCAGCCCACAATCCGCCTGGCAAAAACATCCGTTACAAAAGCAACGTATACGAACCCGGCCCAGGTAGCCACGAAAGTGATGTCCGCTACCCATAGTTGATTCGGGCGCGTGGCGACGAATTGACGGTTTACTCGGTCAACCGGCCGCAACAACGCATCATCCGCGATGGTCGTCCAGCATTTCCTGCCACGCCGGATGCCCTGTATTCCCAAGCGTTTCATCAGACGCTCGACCGTGCAACGAGCTGCGTTTATACCCTCGCGATTGAGTTGTCGCCATACCTTGCGAGCACCGTAAACCTGG